>JACZVC010000023.1 GCA_022572885.1 Pseudomonadota bacterium
AACTCTCTTTTCAGTGGATTCAGGTTGATCTAATAGAAAATTCTCTAATTCATCGGCAAAACCTAATTTAGCCGCAAACAGATCCGCTTCCACCTGCGCTTCAATCACACTTATATTTTTTTTACTATGATCGTGAATAATATGACCTAATTCGTGGCTTAGTAAAGCCAGGCCATAGTTTGTGGCCAGGGATTTTAATATTTTCATCAATTCCTCTTTCCTGCGCGCAGAGACATTAACGTGCGAACCGTCAGACAAGAGCAGATATCCTCCTTTACCTCTAATGTACTTATCTGCAAACTTGATGTTAATGATTGTAGACTTATGTATTCTAAGAAAGTGCTTGCTTACAAGTATGTTCTCAAATTCTTTTAAGGGTTTTGAAACAAGAATTTTTCGACCATCGATCAGATAGAAAGTGCAGTAAGCCCGATCCGCTTCACATCTAACGATGTTCTCAAATGCCACCAGTTCCAGACCGTCCTCGCAAGGCAATGCAAGCTTGTCAAAAGCATTTACCACCGCTTTTGTTGCACCATCTTCACCCTGGTGTAATAGCTTCTCCCTCTTATCTAAACGCATCCTGATAATATCAAGCACTTCTGTGTGATTAAAAGGTTTAAGGATGTAATCATCGGCACCCAGGCTCATGCCATGACGGATGTCTTGCTTCTCTACTTTGGCAGTGAGAAAGAGGAAGGGAGGAATTACTTCATCTTTTAGTCGCTGGTTGATCGCTCCAAGTAATTCGAAGCCATCCATTTCCGGTAGCATTAGATCGAGTATTACGAGGTCGGGCGAGAATGACTTGGCCTGGGAGATGCCTTCCCTGCCAGTGTTTGCAGCGATGACTTCATAACCTTCGATCTCCAGGTTGCTGCGCAGCCCAAACGCCAGATCCTTGTTGTCTTCAATAATCAGGATACGGCTCATGGTATATCTCCCGTTACTGATTCCGCTGACGGCCTGTCCTGATCGGTCTTCCTCGCTTCTTGTCGCGTGGCTTTGGGAAACTCGACAACAAAACAAGCGCCGCCGCCAGGGCCATCCTCCACCCAGGTTTTTCCGCCATGTCGGGCGACCAGCTCACGGACAACCGCCAGCCCGATCCCGGTGCCGGCGATCGCGGATCGGCGCTCGCGCTCGAGGCGATAATAACCTCCCCATACTCGCTCACGATCAACCCCCGGGATACCCGGCCCCTGATCGATAACCCGGATTTGTGTGCAGCCTGGATGTCCGGTCACCACGACCTGCACGCACTGACCTATTGGACCGTATTTGATGGCGTTGTCCAACAGGTTCAGCAGAATCTGACGCAACGCATCGTTGTCTACCGGTGCGGCAGCGTCAGGGTCAAGCTCAGTTTGAACAGTGGCGCCGGCAGACTTCGCGAGTTGTTGAAACTCGTTGACGACGCGAACGATGAGCGGCGCCAATTTGCTGTCAACGGCGTACAGTTTGCGTTGATTGCCTTGTCGATCGGAAAACTGGAGTACGTTCTCAACCAGGTTTATTAGCCTTTGCGACTCGCGATCGATAATCTCCAGCGCGCGACGCCTGTCACCGGCTGATCTGAAGCGCTCATACAGCAGGGTTTCGGTAAACATGCGTATTTGGGTCAAGGGCGTACGCAATTCATGAGAAACCTCGGACAAAAAATCGGCCCGGAGTTTCATCAGCGCCTGTTCGCGTTGCAACTGACGTATTGCCGCAACAAGAAGTCCAACCGTCAGCAGTATCACGGCGAACAAAACCGGTAGCCGCGACCTGGGCAACCCGCCGATGACCAGCGACTCGGCAATCATCGGGTCGATAGCCGCGTTGATCGTGTACGCCTTGAAAATTCCCGCGTACTCATCCTCAATCGATTTCGAGATCAGCAAATACGGGTCGTAGTCTGGCCTGGACTCGAACATGACCTGGCCATTGTCATCGGCGAACCGGAGATAGATGAACTCGTTGGTAACCGCTCCCTCGGCAAGTGACTTCGGCAATAACATGTCCTTGTCGAATGCCCGGCGCAACCAGGTTGACAATTCGAGCCGATTGACCGCGAAACCAAAAACCCGGCTGGTCTCATCAACTTTCGAAATGATAAAGGTATGTGGTTGTCCGCCAATATTGGCGTGCTCGATAGCGAATCCCGTTTCGGGCAAAGGCTGTTGCATAAAACTGGCAGCGCGTTGCGAGAGATAGCCCTCGATGCCGGGGTCGTTAGGCGCTTCGCCTGAGGTCTGAAAATCGGCGTTCGATACATCGACAAAAAACAGATAATCGACCAATCGGCTGGCGCGTTCTTCGAGACTGCCCACCTGCGATTCGGCGATCGCAAACGGAAAGCCGGGGTCTTCGAGCGCCAGCCGGCGCAACACGTTCATATGTGTGTAATAGCCGTAATAGCCGACTTCCCCCATGGCTCTGCGCAAATATTCATCGGCGACCAGCCTCGCGTAGTCCTGAAGCACCCTGGTTGCGGTGGCGCTGTGCGTTTGCATCGTCTTGCTGGCCTGCCACGCCAGGCCCAGTACCAAAAACAGGATCAGGACCAGCAGAACCATGACCAGTCGTGAGCGGGATTCATCGGTCCCGGTGAATTTGTTGTGCAGGGAGATGCGCATATTGAAAGGATATCCCGATTCGGTGGTGTTTTGCTTGCCGCAGGTGCGCATGAGCGGTCGTTCTGACGATTCCCTGACATTTTGCTGGCAAGTCTCCGACATTTTCCTTGACGGTTCCCGACCTTTGCATGGTCGATGATCGCTACGCTCCCGTTAGCTCAAAGCCGTTGGAGGCGTTGTGATGAAGTCGATCAAACCCCTGTATCTGATAATCTTCATGCTGGTATCGCCCGTGTCTTTGGCACAGCAAGCAGGGAAGGATATCTATGCCAATCCTGAGAACCTGAAGGTGCTCCCGGAAGATATCAGTTCCCGCGATTTGGGTAACACGATGAAGGGATTTGCCATGGGCCTGGGCGCTCGCTGCGAAACCTGCCACGTGGGAGAGCCCGATACTCCCCTGGACACGTTTGACTTCGCATCTGATGAAAAGGACATGAAGCGAAAAGCCCGGGTCATGATCAAGATGGTGCGGGAAATCAATGACGTCTTCGTTCCGGGATTGAATGAAATCGAAGACTCACCGCGTGTGGAAGTCCGTTGTGTCACCTGTCATCGTGGCCTGCAACAGCCGAAACTGATACAGGACGTGCTGGACGAACAGTTGGCCGAGAACGGCCTGGAAGCGACGCTGGTCAAATATGCCAAGCTTCGTGATGATTATTTTGGTAGCCACAGCTATGACTTTAGTGAATTTACGCTACCGATGTATGTTCAGGAACTGGCCGACAAGGAGAAAATACAAGAGGCGATTGCGCTGGCCAAAGTCAATGCCGGTCACTTCCCTGATTCCTACTACACGTTCTTCGTACTCGGAGAGCTCCTCAAAATGTCTGGTCAAACCGAGCCGGCCATTGAAAGTTACAACACCGCGATAAAGATAAATCCACGAGCCAAATCTTTTCTTGAAGCCAGGATCGCCGAGCTGAAAGGTGAAGCACAATAGGATAATCCGGCTTCTTCCGACCTCTGGTGCCGGTGTCAGGTCATTAAGTTCTTGGTAATGATCCGAGCTCCAATAAAAACATAACCTAACGCCGGTACCAATGAATCGAAATAAACCCGCGGCCTATGGCCGCGGGTCCTGTTTTATCAACAGTCTGATGATTCTCAGTCTTCGCCATCACTCATTGCGCTTGTCGCTACGAAACCGGTTTGATGTACGTCCGCTTTTGGCGGGACGATTGATTTTACCAATGAGCAGGCGTTTACGGCGCTCGGCGGTCGTCAGGCACATAGACGGGGCCACCACCGGGATACTACTATCGGGCACTGTCCGGCGACCGGATAACACCAACAATAATTCTTTGACGGAACAGGAACTGCCGATGAGTCAGCAAGCACCCCCCGAACTAACTCCCCGCGCCATCGTATTGGCCATCGTGCTGGCGATGATCCTGGCTGCCGCGAATGCGTATCTCGGTTTGTTCGCGGGCATGACGATCGCCTCTGCCATTCCCGCCGCGGTGGTGTCGATGGCGGTGCTCAAGTTGCTCGGTGGCGGCCATATCCTCGAGAACAATATCGTGGCGACCGGCGCATCGGCGGGCACATCCATCGCCACCGGCGTGATTTTCACGATGCCGGCGCTGATCATCCTGGGGTACTGGGACGATTTTCGTTATTCCTGGGTGCTGGCCATCGCCGGCCTGGGTGGTTTGCTGGGCGTGGCGTTCTCGGTGCCCCTGCGGCGTTCGCTGATCATCGATCAAGGTCTGGCTTTCCCTGAGGGCAAGGCCGCGGCGGAGGTGCTACGCACCGGTGATCGGCCCGGCGAGGGCCTGAAGTTGCTGGCGGGCGCGGCTGCCATCGGCGGCCTGATGAAGCTGGCTGCCGGCAGCGGCCTGCGGCTGATCCCGGATACGGCAGCCGCCTCGGCCTGGTTCGGCAAGACCCTCGGCTACTTCGGCACCAACCTGTCGCCGGCGCTGTTCGGAGTCGGCTATATCGTGGGCCTGAACATCGGCATCGTGATGCTGGCGGGCGGGTTGATCGCGTGGAACATCGCGATCCCGATTTACAGCACTTACTTCCTGGCCGCCGACCCGGTGTTGAGCGTGGAACTGGCCGGTGCGAGCGCCGAGGATGCGGCCTATGGAATCTGGTCCAGCCAGATTCGCTATCTGGGTGTGGGTGCGATGTTGATTGGCGGCGTGTGGACCCTGGTTTCGCTGCGCCATTCCCTGGTCTCGGGCATACGCAGCGGCTTGAGCGCCGAGCGTGACAACGGCGGCGGTGCGGTGCCGGTCACCGAGCGGGACCTGCCGATGCGCTTGATCCTGATCGGCGTGGTGCTGTTCGTGCTGCCGCTGATGTTGCTTTACCAGGCCATCGTCGGCCAGTGGCTGGTGAGTATCCCGATGACGATCATCATGATCGTGACGGGTTTTTTGTTCGTCTCGGTGTCGGCCTACATGGCCGGGCTTGTGGGCTCGTCCAATAACCCGGTGTCGGGTCTGACCATCGCGACCATTTTGTTTGCCGCCCTGGTGCTCGTAGTGTTGCTGGGACGGGATTCACCCATCGGCGCGGTGGCGGCCATCATGATCGGTGCGGTGGTCTGCTGCGCCGCGACTATCGGCGGGGACAATCTGCAGGATTTGAAGTGCGGGTATCTGCTCGGCGCCACCCCGTGGAAGCAGCAGTTGATGCTGGCGGTAGGCGGTGTCTCGAGCGCCCTGATCATGGCGCCGGTGCTCAGCCTGCTGGCCCAGGCTTACGGGATCGGCGTGCCGACCGAGGCCCACCCGAACCCGTTGCTCGCACCCCAGGCCAACCTGATGGCCTCGGTGGCGAAGGGCATATTCGGCGGGGAATTGCCGTGGACCATGATCGGCATCGGTGCGGCCATCGGCGCGGCGATCATCGTCATCGACGAGATTCTGAAGAAGCGCGAGTCGAGCTTTCGTACGCCGGTGCTGGCTTGCGCGGTGGGCATCTACCTGCCGATCGAATTGAGCGTGCCGATTTTCGCCGGCGGCCTGGTCGGCCACCTGGTGGAGCGCCACTTCAAGCCCGGCGATGCCGATGGAGAGCGCGAACGTATCCACCAAAAGGGCACCTTGTTCTCGGCGGGGCTGATTACCGGCGAGGCGCTGATGGGCATCTTTATCGCCGTGCCTATAGTGGCGGTGGGTTCGGCCCATGTACTGGCCCTGCCCGAGGCATGGCATTTTGGTGGCTGGCTGGGATTGATCATGCTGGCGTCGGTGGCGGTGTTGCTCTACCGCCTGGCTGTGCGTGAGGAAACCGCGGCTTGAGTTCGATTTTTGCGCTGATCTCCGACAAGTCTCAATAGCGCCAATCGGCATGTCTTTTTCAGTTCAGGGTGTGCGCACCGTCCCGCTTGTGTCTGCGGTTGCGCTCGCGTCATACTCGGCCACACGGTACATCAACCGACAATGTCGTTGGTGCGGGCTCATGCTCCGGGGAGACAGACATGCCGGACAATCTCAGTTGGATAATGGGCGCAGCGGTCTTTCTGCTTGCCGCCGGGGCCTGGATTTTCCTCAAAAAAAAGCGTGGACCACCCATCCCTGACGCGCTTCGGCCGGGAGAGCAATTGCCGGACTTCGCTGCAACCGACGAGCAAGGCAACCCTGTCCGGTCTGCACAATTGATCGGGTCTCCGACAGTAATGCTTTTCGTTCGCGGTAACTGGTGCCCGTTTTGTACCCGGCAGGTTGAAGCGCTGACCACGCATTACAAAGAAATCGTTGATCTCGGCGCCAGACTTATATTCGTCACGCCAAAACCCCTCGAGACAACTCGCCGGGTTGCCGATTTTTTTGAAGTCGAATTCGACTTCTGGATGGACGATCAGCTCAATGCAGTAAAGCAATTGGGTCTGCTGATGCCCGCCAGCGTGCCCGGCGATCACCGCAAGGAATACGGTGCGGATACGGTCTGGCCGACGGCGCTGGTTATCGATGCGGCTGGCATCATCCGGTTTTCAAAACTTTCGCGGTTGGTCGTCGATCGGCCGAATCCAAAGGTGCTGCTGGACGAATTGAGAAAATTGCAGGGTTAAACGGGGACGTGATAGACGCATTTAGCCTGTTGTCAGTTTCCTGCCATTTCCCCCGCAATTCTTTCCACCTCAGCCATCACCCTTAGCAAATTGCCACCGAGGATTTTCCTGATGTCTTCCTCGCTATAGCCCTTGGCGACCAGCGCTTCGGTTAAGGCGGGTAATTTTCCTGCGTGTTCCATGCCGATGGGCAGACTGCTCACGCCATCAAAATCCGAGCCAAGTCCGACATGGTCGGGGCCCACCAGCTTGACGACATGATCGATATGGTCGACCAGCACGGACAGCGGCGGTTTTTCGAGCGTTTCTGCGATTTTTCGGTAAAGTTCCCACTGTGGCCCCATCAGGCCGATTTGATCATCCAGGTATTCGGTGGCGAGCGTGGCGTACTCGGGTTTAGCCGCAAACAATGCCTGGTAGGCGGCATCGTGAAACTGCTGGTCGAGAAACATCGGATAGAAGTTGATCTGGATGACGCCGCCGTTTTCCGCCAATGCGACAATCATCTCGTCGCTCATGTTGCGCTTGTGCGTGTTTAGTGCGCGTACAGACGAGTGCGATGCGATCACCGGCGCCCGGGTTGTTTTCATGACGTCCTGAAAGGTCGTGTCGGCGACATGGCTGATATCGATCATCATGCCGATGCGGTTCATTTCTTCGACGACTGATACGCCGAAGTCGGTCAGCCCGCCCCATTTCACGACGTCGCCGGAAGAATCGGCCCAGTCGGTGTTGTTCGACCAGGTCAATGTCATGTATCTCACACCGAGGCGATAAAAGTTACGCAACAGTTCCAGCCGGTTTTCGATGCTGTGGCCGCCTTCGATGCCCATCAGTGCAGCAACCTTGCCGGACTTGGCAATAGTTTTGATATCGGCAACGGTGCGCGCCATTTCGATGCGCTTCGGCGATTGACCGATCTGCCGATAAAAATCATCGATCAGTTCGAGGGTTTTTCGCGCGTAGCCGTAAGTTTCGTACTCCGGTGGGACCCAGACAGCAAAGAACTGGGCGTCTACACCGCCTTGCTCGAGCTTGCCCAGCGTGGTCTGCGCGCCCGACGGCTCGTCGGTCAACGCACTGCCATCCAGGTCGGACCGAAACAGAAAATCGGAATGGGTATCGATCACCAGCGCTTCTTCATGAATTCGTTTGGCATCGCTGTCGGCCGCGGCTGTGTTTAGAGCCAGCATCAATAGCCAGGCTAAATGAAAATTCTTGCTTGTTACAAAGTGGTTCATCAATGGTTTCCCTTCTTCGCAATGTATCGGTCGATGACATTTTCCAGCATGCTCAACGGCAGCGCGCCGTCGCCTAGCAACACGTCGTGAAATTCCCGCAAATCGAAATTATCGCCAAGCGCTTCCTCGGCGCGCTGGCGCAGCTCCCAGATCTTCAGTTCCCCGATCTTGTAGGACAAGGCCTGGCCGGGCCAGGAGATATAGCGGTCGACTTCGGACCTGACGTTGCCGCGCGACAGCGAGGTGTTGTCGGCGAGGTATTCCATCGCCTGGTCGCGGCTCCAGCCTTGTGAATGGAGGCCGGTGTCGATCACCAGCCGGCACGCGCGCCACATTTCGTAACTCAGGCGGCCAAAGTGCTCATACGGGCTGCGGTATACGCCCATCTCGACGCCGAGTTTCTCGGCATACAGGCCCCAGCCTTCGCCAAAGGCGCTGATGTACAAGTTACGGCGAAAATCGGGCATGTTTTCCAGTTCCTGCGACAGCGCTCCCTGGTGGTGGTGGCCCGGGACCGCTTCGTGCAGGGTCAGCGCGGTCAGCTCATACAACGGCCGTTGATCCAGCGCATAGGTGTTGACCCAGTAGGCGCCGCCGACGGTCCCGCCGATCGGTGGGCCGACATAGGCCGCGGTCGTGTAATTCGGCGCCACCTCGTCGGGTACTGGCACGATCCCATAAGACAGGCGCGGCAGCTTGCCGAAAAAGCCGGGCATCAGGTAATCGATGCGCTTGGCCGTATAGGCCGCTTCCTTGAGCAATTCTTCTGAGCTATTCGCATAAAACTGCGGGTCGGTGCGCAGGAATTCGGTGAACGTTGCGAAGTCGCCGTCAAATTTGAGCCCGGCAATCAGCGCATCCATTTCGGCGCGTATGCGTGCGACTTCGCCAAGGCCGATATTGTGAATCTCCGTCGAGTTTCGGTCGGTGACGGTGGCGTATGAATTGATCTGATGGGCGTAATAAGCCTTGCCATCGGGGAGTTGCTCGGCGCCCAGCGTGGTGGTTGCGGCCGCCAGGTATTCATCCTTGAAAAACGCAGCAAGCCCCGCGAAGGCCCTGAGCGCGCCCTCGCTGATTGCCTTGCGGCCAGCCAGCAGCAGGCGCGCCTGGTCGGCTTCCGGAATGCCATCGCCCATGTTGGCAAAGGGATCGTAGAAGCTGCTTGCTTCCGGGTTGTCGTAAACCTGCGCCTCGATTGTCGGCAGGATGCCGTCCATGACGATCCTCGGCAGGGTGAAGCCGGTGCGAATGCCATCGCGCATGTTGTCGATGTTTTCGGAGAAATAACGCGGGATGTCGTTCAGCCGGGCGATATAGTCTTCGTAATCGTCCACCGTTTCTGTAGCCAGACCATTGGTCATGCTCAACACGGCCATGTAAAAGCCGTAGAAGGTATTGAATGGAATGCGCGAGAGATTCAGTTCGTAGGCATGGATCGAATCCTGCAACACCCACGCCAGGAGTTCGTGGTTGATGCGCTGGTCCGCGCCGAGCGCCTCGGCGTCGATGGCCTGGAGTCTCTCGAGAAATTCCTGCTCTGCGGCCAACCGGCGTTCGCGGTCTGCCGCGGTCACCCGGGGAAGCTGGTGGTTGTAGTCGGATACCCCGGCCTGGGTCGCCATCAGCGGGTTCTCACGCAAGCTGAAGGCCCAATGTTCGTCGATGATCGTTTGCAGCCGGGATTCCGCGGTCATTGCCGGGCTCGTCTCCGGTGCTGGCGTGCAGGCGGCAAGCGCAATAATCAAGATAGCGGAGATGCCTGAAATGCGCATGGGTGGTTCCTTATATAATGAGGTGGGCGTTGTGTAATGCAGTCGTTCTGCATATCTTGTTTGCCGAAGCATCCGTAACTTAACACCGGCGCCGGGGATAGAAAATGAAAAACCGCATCAAAATAGTCGCTTTCTTGTTGTTTGCGTGGGCAGCGCCTGGGCTCGCGAGCGTCGATGAAGCCTCAGGCGGCGACGAAAACCAGGTCAAGGCCATCCTGGTGACCGGGGCAAGTACGGGGATCGGGAGGAATATCGCGGAAACGCTGGCCGCGAACGGATATTTTGTCTACGCCGGCGCGCGCAAGGAAAAAGACCTGGCCGCGCTCGATGCGATCGAGAATATCCAGTCGGTGCGGCTCGACGTTACGGTGCAGGATGAGATCGACGCGGCGGTCGAGACGGTTCGAATAGGGGGCAGGGGGCTTTATGGCTTGGTCAACAACGCCGGCGTGGCCATTTTGGCGCCGTTGATCGAAGTCGAAGAAGATGAGCTGGATTTTCAGTTTGATGTGAATGTCTATGGCCCATACCGGATCACCAGGGCCTTTGCGCCGTTGATCATGGAAGCCAAAGGCAGGATTACGACGATTGGTTCGATTTCGGGAATTTTGTCCGGCCCGTTGTTTGGTCCATACAGCATGAGCAAACACGCCATCGAGGCCTATACCGATTCCCTGGCCCGGGAAATGGCGGATTTCGATGTGAAAGTGAGTGTCATCGAGCCGGGTAATTATAAATCCGATATCTTCAAGAACCTGCGTCGGCGGATGGAGAGAAATGGGCAGAGTCTTGATGATTCCCTGTTTGCCGCGCAGATCAAAAGCATGTTGGATCGCCCGGAAGACCGTTCACAACACAAGGAACCGGACGAAGTTTCCGCTGCCGTGATGCACGCCTTGTTCGCCGATGATCCCAAGCGGCGCTACATGGTCGTGCCCAACGAGTTTGAGGCGCGGATCACGATTACCCAGGTAATGCGCGAAATGGTGCAACTCAACGAGGGGCAGCCGTACACCTATGACCGCGAGAAACTGATCGCGATCATGGATGAGGTGTTGGCTGAATTGGAGGGAAAATAAATCTGTCCCCTTTTTCCGTGGGAAGAACGGATTGACTTTTTTTTACTGTCGATTCGTCTCATTGGGCTGGCGGGAAGGCGAACGCGTGCGTAGACTTTCGAGTCCTTTCTGCAGGGGGTGTCGGGGATGAAAAAATTTTTCAAGTGGTTGAGGATATCTTTTGGCGTCATTAGTCTTGCTGGTCATCGGCTTGGTGGTCAATGTCACCTGGTTCAAACCGGTCAGCATCAATATCTTCTTCGAGACGGCGTTTCTCAAATACGCGCTGGAAAGCCCGGAAATGCTCAGCAACATGCGCCTGCTGGAGCAGATAGGCCTGAATTTTCACAACGACGATCTCGCGGACATCTCTCCCGCGCATACCGAGAAACTCAATCGATGGATGGTCGAGGACCGTGAGATGTTGCATCGCTATGATCGCAGCAAGCTCGAAGGGCAAACGGCCATATCCTATGACGTGATGGATTGGCTCATGACCAACCAGGCCGAAGGTGTCGAATTTACCTGGCATGGCTATCCCGTCAACCAGTTATTTGGCGTACAAAACCGCATGCCCAATTTCATGGCGACGATTCACCATGTGGGTAACGAACGCGATGCCAGGCATTACATTACGCGTCTGTCCAAGTTCGATACCAAGTTCGATCAGTTGCTCGAAGACCTGAATCTGCGGGAGGAGAAGGGCATCATCCCGCCGACCTTTGTCGTCGAAAAAGTGATCGTGGAGATGACTGACTTCCGTGGTACGCCCGCCAGGGAGAATATCCTTTACACATCCTTTGCAAAGAAGCTGGACAAGATCGAGGACCTCGATGAGCCGACCCGTGATGAACTGCTGGCCAGCTCGGAGGCCGAGATTGATGGCACAGTGTACCCAGCCTATGACGGCCTGATCAGTTATTTTGAAAAGCTGAGGGCGAAGGCGACCACCAATCACGGCGCCTGGAAACTGCCGAATGGCGATGCCTTTTACGATTACCAGCTACGCTCAAACACATCTTCCAATATGACCGCCGACGAAATTCATGAGCTGGGGTTGGCCGAGGTCGCACGCATCCAGAGCCAGATGGATGAAATTTTGACGGCAGAAGGATACGGCGATGGGAGCGTGGCGGAACGGATGGCGCTGCTCAACAAGGAAGAACGCTTTCTTTATCCGAATGACGATGAGGGTCGCGAGCAAATCCTCAAGGATTTCCAGGAAATTATTGACGAGATTTCGGCGAAAATGCCCGAGTATTTCGTGACGCTGCCAGAATCCAAGGTACAGGTTAGGCGGATTCCCGAGTTCAGCCAGGCCAATTCGGCCGGTGCTTACTACCAGGGGCCATCGATGGATGGATCGCGACCGGGCGTGTTTTACGCCAACCTCCGCAACCTCGAAGAACACCCTAAATATGGCATGCGCACGCTGGCCTATCACGAAGCGGTGCCGGGCCATCATTTGCAGAACGCCCTGCAGACCGAAATGACCGGTGTGCCTCAGTTCAGGAAAATGATGGGCTTTACGGCGTTTTCCGAAGGCTGGGCATTGTATTCGGAGCGCCTGGCCTGGGAAGTGGGTTTTGAAGATGATCCCTACGACAATCTCGGTCGTTTGCAGGCGGAGCTATTTCGTGCGGTGCGCCTGGTCGTCGATACCGGGATTCATCGCAAACGCTGGTCGCGCGAAAAGGCGATCGATTACATGTTTGTCAACACCGGTATGGCAAAACACCAAGTGGTTTCGGAAATCGAGCGCTATTTTGTGATTCCGGGTCAGGCGACTGCTTACAAGGTCGGTATGCTGAAAATTCTTGAGCTGCGGGAAAGGGCAAAAACCGCTCTCGGCGAGGGATTCGATATCAGGGAATTCCACGATGTCGTGTTGCGCAACGGCGATATCCCGCTGACGATCCTGGAGCAGCAGGTGGATCGGTATATTGCCGGGCATCAGGCGGGTTGAGGGTCTAGCGAGAGCCCTTGGCCGCTGTCGCGAGATAGTTACTGACTTCTTCTTCGATCCGCGCGGCTTCGTGCTCCATCGCGATCAGATGCCGGTCGCTCATCTGGCCGGCTCTGCGCAGGCTCGCGCTACCGCTGTCTTGCTCGGGATGTGCGGCTGCATGCTTTTTGAGCTCGCGCCGATTCCCGCGCAGCCGGTTTTCCAGCGTATCGAGCATCTCCTTGACGCGCTCGAAATTCCTGTCCTTCGTGGCGCGGTCGTTGGTCCGAAACCTTTGCGGTGAGCGTGTATCGGCTGCAGACTGCCTGGAGCGGATACCGGTATCAGGGAGCCTGGACTGGGTATGATCGGTGGTCCTGTTGTAGCTGCCAACCGGGTTACCAAGCAGGCGATTCGTACTGACCCCGCCGGAGAATTGCATGCCTTTGGAGCGTGCCGCTTCGGTCATTTGCTTGCGCATCCTGTCAATACGATCCTGTACCGTCGAATTGCGATGGATCAGCCGCTCGGTGAAATCCCGGTCGGCCTTTCCCCGTTCCTCGGGCGCAGCCGCCGCCGCGATGTTCGGCGATAACGACGCCAGGATCACGATCAGCAGTGAAATAATGACCCTGCGCAGGTTGAGTCTGGATGGATTCTTGATATTTCTCATCGCAACGCTCCTGGCGCACATTGTACAAGGATAGACAAGTATCCACATCCGTTGTTCAGCATGGGTACCCTTTGGCATTGCGGTCGATCGGGGCGCCGATTTGATATGCTTCTCCTATCGTTCAGCAAGATTGTCGAAAAAACCAATATGGCACTGGATAAAGACGCATTGAATTCGCTGCGCATGGACAGCAACGCACGGTCTGAGGCACCTGCCAGCGTGAGCAAGTGGATTCTGCCGGTTGTCGCGGCCGCGCTTTTTGTTATCGCGCTGGCCTGGTTTTTTGGTTCCGCTGGGTCGGGGACGGTTGTCGAGACCGTGGTTGCCCGCGCCCCGGCAACCCAGGGCAGCAATTCCCAGGGCACGATCCTGAACGCATCGGGCTATGTTGTGGCCCGCCGGCTGGCCACGGTTTCTTCCAAGGTTACTGGAAAAATCATCGCGGTCCTGGTCGAGGAAGGCATGTCGGTGACCGAAGGAGACATCCTGGCGCAGCTCGATGACAGCACTGTGCGGGCCCGGCTGGCGCTGGCCGCCGGACAGACCCATGCCGCCGTGAGCAACCTGGCGGAAACCCGGGTACGTCTGGAAGAGGCGCAGCGCAAGCTAAAGCGCAATGAATCCCTGCGTGAGCAGAAGCTGGTCAGTGCGGCGGAACTCGATGCGGCGCAATCCGAAGTCAACGCGTTTCAGGCTCGTCTGACGGCCGATCACAGCAACGTAGCGGTTGCACAGAGAAACCAGGAACTGATCGAACAGGATCTCGACGACCTGACCATACGCGCGCCTTTTTCGGGCGTCGTGGTTTCCAAGAACGCACAGCCAGGGGAGATGATCTCGCCGATCTCCGCGGGCGGCGGCTCTATCCGAACCGGAATCTGCACCATCGTCGATATGGATTCGCTGGAAATCGAGGTCGAAGTCAACGAGGCCTATATCAACCGGGTCAGCAGCGGTCAGCGTACCGAGGCGACGCTGGACGCCTACCCGGACTGGACAATATCTTCGCAGGTGATCAACATCGTGCCGACGGCCGATAGGCAAAAAGCGACGGTCAAGGTCCGTATCCGGTTTGACGAACTGGATTCGCGAGTTTTACCGGATATGGGGGTCAAGGTGCGTTTCCTGGAATCCGCGCGGGACAACCGGGCCGGCGAGCGGATGACAAATGCGGCTTTGGCGTTGGTGCCGGAAGCGGCTGTCCATCGGTCCGCCGGCGCCAATTATGTCTGGATCGTAAATGACGGCAAATTGGAACGCCGTGCGGTCAGCACCGGCGTTGCCAGAAACGGCATGATTGGGATATTGTCCGGAGTCAGGCCGGGCGAGGTTGTGGTCAGCGCCAATCCGGGAGGTCTGTCCGAAAATATGTCGGTGCGGATTCAGGAATAACAAAAAACTTTAGCCAGAGGTCGGCATGACGTTACTCGTAGATCTGAAAGATGTCAGCAAAAACTACCAGCGCGGGCCGGAGACCGTCCATGTACTGGAAAATCTCAACGCCAACGTGCCCGAAGGCGATTTTCTGGCGCTGATGGGGCCGTCGGGATCCGGCAAGACCACATTGCTCAATCTGATCGGCGGCATCGATCGCCCGACCAGTGGCAATATTTCTGTAAACGGGCAGGATCTGAACAGCCTGTCGGAGAGCGCACTCGGAAAATGGCGGGCCCGGCACGTCGGATTTATCTTCCAAGTCTATCACTTGTTGCCGGTGCTCAGTGCGGCGAGAAACGTCGAGTTGCCGCTGTTGTTGACCAACCTGGGGCGCAGCGAACGCAAACAGCGCGTAGCGGCGGCATTGTCGCTGGTCGGGCTCAGCGATCGCGCCGATCACAAGCCTGCCCAGTTGTCGGGCGGGCAGGAACAAAGGGTGGGCATTGCGCGCGCCATCATCGCGGATCCGACTTTGCTGCTTTGTGACGAGCCTACCGGCGATCTTGACCGAAAAGCCGGCGATGAAGTGCTGGACCTGCTGGAGGCGCTGAACCAGGAGCAAGGCAAGACCATCATCATGGTTACCCATGACCCGCACGCGGCACGGCGGGCGAAGCGTATTCTGTATCTCGACAAAGGGACGCTGGGTACAGAGCCGGTCGAATGAAATTCCTGCCGCTGATCTGGAGTAGCCTGGCGCGCAAAAAAGTGCGTACGGTGTTCACGCTGTTATCGGTGTTCATTGCGTTTCTTCTGTTCGGTTACCTGTCGGCTATCAAGGCGGCGTTTCAAGGCGGCGTCGAAATCGCCGGTGTGGATCGCCTGATCATGGTCCACAAGATGTCGTTGATAAATCCGCTGCCGTTTGCCTACAAGCGGCGTATCGAGACGACCGAGGGGATAAGCGCGGTTACGCAGGCTTCATGGTTTGGCGGTTATTACCAGGAACAGAGGAATTTCTTCGCGCAATTCCCGGTGGATCCACAGGGTTATCTGGATATGTATCCCGAGATATCCGTACCCGAGGAGCAAAAACAGGCCTGGTTCGCGGATCGTGGCGGTGCGTTGATCGGGAGGGGTATCGCAAATCGTTTTGGCTGGCAACCCGGCGACCGCATACCGTTGATTTCGCCGATCTGGCGGAACAAGGATGGCGGCAACACCTGGGAATTCACCATATCCGGTATTTTCGACGCCGGTGTCGAAGGGTTCGATACCAGCAACATGATTTTCCATCACGAGTATTTTGACGAGGGCAGGGCCTGGGGCGACGGGCTGGTCGGCTGGTACATCATTCGCGTGGACGATCCCGAGCGGCTCCAGGACAAGGCGAAAGAACTCGACGCGATGTTTGCCAATTCGCCGAGGGAGACCAAGACCACGTCCGAGAAAGAGTTTCTGCAGGGCTTCGTCGACCAGGTGGGCGATATCGGTGCAATCTTCACGGCGATCATCAGCGTGGTTTTGTTTACTCTGTTCCTGATTACCGGTAATACGATGGCGCAATCGGTACGCGAACGGACCGCCGAACTGGCGGTCATGAAAGTGGTCGGGTTTTCGCGGCGCAGATTACTCAGCATGGTGCTGTCGGAGTCAATGCTCGTTGCGGTGCTCGGCGGCGGCGCTGGCCTGGGGACGGCCTGGCTGATCGTGACCACCGGTGGCGATCCGACCAACGGTTTTCTGCCGGCTTTCTACATTCAGACGAAAGACCTGGTCCTGGGCGTATTGCTGGTGATTGCCGTCGGCGCGGTTTCCGGCGCCTTGCCGGCCATGCAAGCCTACCGGCTGGAAAACATTGTCGCGTTGCGCAAGGTGGCTTGATGAACAACTGGATTACACAAGTGGTCACGGTCACCGGCATGAACATCCGCAGCTTGCCGCAACGCTGGGGTTCGACAATGGTTGCGGTTGTCGGCATCGCGGGAGTGGTCATGGTCATGGTCGGTATTCTTTCGATTGCCGCGGGCCTGGTCGACGCCATGACCGACAAGGCGCCCAAAGATATCGCGATCGTGTTGCGCGCCGCCAGTACCGGCGAAATGGACAGCATCATGTCCAGGGATGACGTGACGGCAATATCGGAAGCGCCGGGTATCGCCAGGATCGATGGCAAGTTGCTGATATCGCCCGAACTATTTGTCATCGTGGATGTGCTGCGGCGTTCAACGGGCACTGCATCGAATGTTCCGATGCGTGGTGTGGATGCGAATGTGCTGGCGGTTCGTGACAATGTGCGCATCACCGAGGGCCGGATGTTCGAGGCGGGCCTGAACGAAATCATCGTCGGCAAGGGCGCGCAGGAAATTTTCGAAGGCATCGAACTGGGCGATACCCCGCGCTGGGGTAATAACACCTGGACCGTCGTGGGCGTGATGGAGGCGGACGGCGGTATGCCCGAGTCGGAGATCTGGGCCGATGTCCGCGTTTTGCAGGCCGCGCAAAACAGGGGCAGCACCATTCAGGCCGTGCGGGTCAAGCTGGAATCGCCCGGCGCGTTTGGTGGTTTCAAGGATTTTCTGACCGCTGATCCGCGGGTCAATGTCTCGGTCAAAACGGAAAGCGAGTTTTATTCCGGGCAATCGCGGTTTTTTAGCATATTTATCAACACCATCGGAATATTTGTTGGCGTGATGATGGGGTTGGGCGCGATATTCGGCGCCGTCAACACCATGTACACGGCGGTATCGGCGCGCACCGGGGAAATTGCGACGCTGAGGGCACTGGGTTTCGGCGCATCGCCTGTCGTTTTTTCGGTCCTGGTCGAGAGCCTGCTGATCGGGCTGGCGGGCGGCTTGATCGGCGCGGTGCTGGCCTACCTGATATTCAATGGCTTTAAGATATCGACCATGAATTTTCAAAGTTTCAGCCAGGTGACGTTTTCATTCGCGGTAACGCCGTCCTTGCTAAAGTCAGGCGTCATTTATGCACTGCTGATGGGGTTTCTGGGTGGATTCCTGCCCAGTATCCGGGCATCGCGGTTGTCCATTTCCACGGCCCTGCGCGAGCTATAAGCCGTAACCGAAAATTCCCTCTATTTTTTGCATCCAAAACCGATGCCGCAGGTATCTGTATGTCAGGAGCCGCTTTCCAGGCATTTTATAATTCAATACAGGAGAGAAAGTATGGGCATCGAATGGGTACCAATTGTCATGTTTATTTCGATCGCAGTTGTCGTGGGGCTGGCCATGTACTTCAGTTATCGGACCAAACACGAAATGCAGGCAACGGCGCGTGCCGCGCTGGAAAAGGGGCATGAACTATCGCCTGAGTTCATTGCGAAGCTGGGCGATGCGTTGCCATCGCCGCAGTCGGATTTGCGTCGTGGCGTCATTTTCACAGCCATCGCTATCGCTTTGTCTTTGTTCGGATGGCTGTTCCCCGAGGAAGATATACAGGGAATCATGTTGTCGGTTTCGGCTTTCCCCTTCCTGATTGGCGTTGCATACTTGGGGCTGCATAAATTCGGCAAGTAATGAGAAAGCAAGGCCATCGAAAAGATCAGCACAACCCGGGTGATGCGTGTTTCAACGTGACGAGTTACTGGTCACCCGGGTTGTTACGTTTCGCGATCAGCAAGCGTTTACCATCCTGGTCGAACGCTACCAGTCGAAGGTACGAAATTACCTGCGCCAACTGACCCGCGATCCGTCGCTGGCGGACGACCTGGCCCAGGAAACCTTTATCCGGGCCTGGGACAAGATGGACTCTATTTCGAGTGGCGGCCGATTCGCTGCCTGGTTGATGAAGATTGCACACAACATGTTCTTGCAGTCTTACCGGAAAGCGAAGCGCTATGGCCGCCTGATGGAAAACCTGGAGCAGGAAACGACTGTGACGACGCCCATCGAAAACGATCCAATATCAGGAGAGGGTTCTCTGGATATGCCAAAATATCTTTCCATACTCAACGAGGAAGAGCGTTCCGTGATGTTATTGTATTTTGTCAACGACCTGACCCACAGCGAGATTTCCGAAGTCAGCGGATTGCCGCTGGGTACGGTCAAATCGCATATACACCGGGGCAAGTTCAAGATCAGGGAGCACTTCGAGTTAAAAGACGCGGATATGGTTTGACGGTTGTGATGGATCATTCGAAAACAAATTCTTCAAATGAACTGAGCGATGCGCGGGTCGGTGTGATGTTCAAAAACGATTTCGCGATGATCGCTGACGATGGCTTTGTCAACGCTGTTTCGCAGCGCATTCATCGTCGGGTCCGCACCCGGAAAATCGTGCTTGGCTTGTCTGCGTTCGCGGGTGGCTTGATCGGTTTTGTGCCATTGAAGCAACTTGGCACGGAGATCGCGAAAGGCATCGAGACCTTTGCCGTCGATTGGCAAAGCGTGGCGACCTTGTCGTTCGACTGGTCGAGTCTGCATTCACTCAGCTTTGACTGGCAAAGCGTGGCCGGCTGGCCGGTTCAGATTCAGTGGCTGATAGCCGGTATTGCTGTTGCCGTGTTGCTGCCGTTGATGGCCAGGCTGCTGGACATTTGATCGAAAGCTCAGTTTTCCAGTGCCGCTTTGACCGCCGCGACCGCGCGGTCGATGTCATCCACGGTCGTGCGGAAGTTGCTCAATGAAATCCTCATCACGCGCATGTCGTTCCACATCGTCGGGCCAAACCAGGCCTCGCCGCTTGCGTTGACGCGCTTGATCACTTCGTCGGTGCGCGCATCGTGGTCGCCGTCGGGGTCGAGAAAACGCACCAGGCCTTGGTTGATGACCGGTGTGGTCAGTACCTCGACATCGGGTAACTCACCGAGTTTTTTGACCATGTCCGCGGTCAGATCGCAACTGCTTTCGATAATCCTGGCGACGCCGTTGCGTCCCAGGGTTCGCAGCACGGCGTACAGCGGTATGCCACGGGCACGTCTCGACCACTCCGGCCCCCATTCGAACTGGTCGCGCACGTTTTCGACTTCGACCTTGTACGCCGCCGGGATGGTCATCGCGGTTTTGTGCGCTTCGGGGTCGGCGACGAAGGCTATGCCGCTGTCGTAGGGGACATTCAGCCATTTGTGGGCATCGGTTGCCCAGGAGTCGGCTTTTTCGATGCCCTTGACCAGGTGACGGAAGCGTTCGCTGGCGGCCACCCACAAACCGAAGGCGCCATCGACGTGCACCCAGGCGTTGTGTTCATGGGCCAGGTCGCATACTTCGTCGAACGGGTCGAAGGCGCCGCGATTCAGATCGCCGGCGGCCAGCGAAACAATGGTCGGTGCGCCGGCGTTCTTTTCAAGCTCGGTTCTTAACGCGGCGACATCGATCGTGCCGTTGCCTGTCAGCGCAACCGGGACCACGGCGTCGGTACCGATACCGAGATGACGCACGGCGCGCAACAAGGTCTCATGGTGTTCCCCGACCAGCACGCGTATCGGCGGGCTGCCGGCCAGGCCTTGCTCTTCGACCGACCAGCCCTTATCGGCCAGTATCTTGTGGCGGGCCGCGGCCAACGCCGTGACATGGGCCATCTGGCAACCGGTGACGAACGCGTATGACGCGTGTTGGGGCAGACCGAGAATATCCTTCAGCCAGTCGGCGACCACCTCTTCGATGATCGCGGCTGCTGGCGAACACGCGTAGGCAGCGGCGTTCTGGTCCCAGGCCGAGGTCAGCCAGTCCGCGGCGATCGAGACCGGGATGCCACCGCCGATCACCCAGCCGAAGAAACGTCCGCCGGCGCTGTTCAACAAGCCTGCCTTGGCGTCTTCGGCCAGCTCGTCGATTACCTGTAATGGCGGCAGGCCGTCAGCCGTCAATTCCTTGCATAGCCTGGCCCTGAGCGCGTCCGGATCCGTTTCCTCGCTGACTTTTTCGGTGTCAAAAGACTCGATATATGCGCCGGCGAGTTCCGCCGCGCGTTTGAGTTCGGGGTTCATTCGGGAGCCTCCCAAAATAGCGGCGCCAATGATTGCCTAAACGCCTGCCGATAGCCACCCGGATATTGCTGCCTCGCCTGGGATTTGCGTCTGGTGCGAGACGGTGACATCCGCCCGGTTTGTCGCGTTTTTTGTTAAGGTCTGTGATGGGCAGGGTGTCAAGGTTGGTCATGAGTGGTTTCTTCAACGAACTGAAACGGCGCAATGTCGTCCGGGTGGCGGTGATGTACCTGGTGTTCAGCTGGGTGCTGATCCAGTTGACCGACATTCTGTTCCCGATGTTCGACATCCCGGAATGGGGAGGCCGGCTGGCCGTGATTCTGCTCGGCATGGGATTCCCGCTGGCGCTGATTTTCGCCTGGGTGTTCGAACTCACAGCCGATGGCGTCAAGCTGGAAAAACATGTCGATCGAAGCCAGTCGGTTACTCATACGACGGCACGCAAGCTGGACCTGATTACCATTATCTTGCTGGTTTTTGCGTTGATCGTGCTCGGTGCGAGCAACTTTGCAAGTCGTAACGGCTCGTCCGGTGGCCAAGCCGGCACAGCAGTGGAGCAGGAGGCCAGCGCGGATCCATCGCCCGAGTCGATCGCTGTGTTGCCGTTCGTCAACATGAGCGATGACCCGGCCAACGAATACTTTTCCGATGGGCTGGCCGAGGAACTGCTCAACGATCTTGCGCGTATCGATGCACTGCGCGTTGCGGGCCGCACCTCGTCGTTTGCTTTCAAAGGCAAGGACACGGACCTGCGGGAAATCGGCGAACGATTGAATGTAAAAAACATCCTCGAAGGCAGTGTGCGCAAGGCGGGCAACCGGGTGCGGATTACCGCGCAGTTGATCAATGCCAGCGATGGTTACCACCTGTGGTCAGGTACCTACGAGCGCGAGCTGGACGATATTTTCGCGATACAACGGGAAATTTCATCGGCGATCGTCAAGGCGTTGAAAGTGACTCTGTCGGTCGAGGAGCAGGCCGATGCCGGTGATAGAGGAACGACAAACGCGGAGGCCTACTCAAATTACCTGCGGGGATTGTTTTTCTGGAATCGCCGGACCGTTCCTGACTTCATGAAGGCGGAGGAGTATTTCAACGAGGCGATCGTGTTCGATCCCGACTATGGCCAGGCGTATGCGATGCTGGCCATGACCTATGTGCTGATGCCGGGTTACGATGGCGGCAGCAAAGCCGACTGGTTTCCAAGAGTGCAACAAGCGGTCGATAACGCGCTGCGCATCGATCCTGATCTGGCCGAGGCCAATGTCGCCAGGGCGTATTTGCGCAGCGAATGGCACCACGACTGGCAAGGATCCGAGCGGGATTATCGGCGAGCGATCGAGTTGAATCCGCGTTACCCGACCGCGCGGCAGTGGTATGGCGGCCTGTTGACGACTGTCGGCCGCATCGATGAAGCCCTCGAGCAATTCCGGCTTGCGATGGAGCTGGATTCGCTGTCGGTGATCATACTGAACAATTACGCCTACACATTGCATCTGGCCGGCCAGTTTGAAAAAGCCCTGCCGATTCTGCGCCAGGCGGTCGAGTTGATGCCTGACTGGGCGATCAATTACTACAGTTTGGCCCAGGGCCTGATCGATCTCGAACAGTGGGGCGAGGCCGAACAGGCCCTGCGGCGGGCGGATGATCTCGAGGGTGTCGATCCCGGGCTTAATGTCGCTTATGTTGCCGCACTGCGCGACCCGGCGCTGGCGCCATCGGCCGTGGAAGCGCTGCTGGCGGATGTCGAGATGCCGCATTTCCTTTACAACAAGCCGTTTAGCCTGGTACAGCTGGGCGCGCATGAGCAAGCGATATCGTTGATCGAGCAATATGTCGATGAAGACGTTCCTGAATTGGGATATCTCAATTCAGCGGACTTTGCCGCCGTGCGCGACGACCCGCGAATCCAGGCGATACTCAAACGCCTGAACCTGGCGGATTAGTCCTCGCCGTTTCCTTTCTTGAATTTGCGTTTGGACAGGGCGTTTTCGAAGGCCCTGACGAATTCATTGGAAAAGCCTTCGGGCATCCGGCCTTCTGCGTGCTGGACAAGGGTTGCATAACGGTCGGCGTATAAATCCCAGTAACGCTTTTTGTTGCCGCCGAGGAATTTGTTCTTGCCCATGACATGCTCGAACTGTTCCTGCAGGTTGACCGGGTCGAACATCTTCAGATACTCGGACAGGGCCCTGCGCATGGCTTCATTCATGGCTTCCATGTCGGCGTTTACGTCGAAAAAACATTCACGGATCGCCTCTTCCGAGGCCTTGTAGGCGCCGCGTTTGGCCGATAGCAGCCTGGGCAGGACGTCATCCATGCCTGCCGAGAATTTAATTGGGTTATTGGAGTTGGGTTTCATCATGGTCTGGTTCAGATTGAACCTGTCCTTGAGCAAGGAGCGGTTCTGCATCAAGGTTTGCAGGCCACTGAGTAATTCACCGAACACCCGGCCGATATCTTCAATCAGGTCCTCCGGTGGGCGGTTTGGCAACGCATCCTCTTCAACTCCGAGTCCCTTGATAAAAGCATCGAGCATCTGGTTCTTGTTCACCATCGGCGGGAGCAGTTGTGGCGCTTGATTAGTGCTGGTGACTGAGCCCAATGTTTGCTCGCTATCTTGTGCCGGCGCGGCGAGTGCGCCAACGAGCTCCGCTCTCTTTACCTTTGAGGTATCGAGTTGGGCTTCTTTTTTCTTGGCCTTTTTCTTTTTCGCCTTTGGCGGTTCGGGTGGTTCTTCCACGCTCATACTCTTCATGTCCGTTTCGGACGCGGCGGTCATTCCAGCAGGCCCGCTATTTTTCTTTGCCGCGGATTTTTTCGTTTTGGATTTTGCTTTGGATGCTTTTTGCTTGCCGGCCGGTTCTGCTTCGTCAATATCCAGCATTGCCCACGAACCGGTGTTTTCATCGTTATCGTCTGGGAGCGGTGCTTTCAGTGGATTAACTTTCTTTGGCGCCGGCGGCGCCGTCTTCCTTTTTGGCAGTTGCTGTTTTTTGAATGCTTTGTCTTCGACCAGGATTGTCGAGATATCGAAAGAGCAGTCCTTGGCCCTTTCCGCGTCTTTCGGATCCAGGCTGACTTCTATCTTGTAATTGCCGATCCCGAACTGGTCTTCATGGGTCAATAACAGCGGTTTTCCGGATGGAATAGGATCCGGCATGTTGTTGACATAGGTACCGTTGGAGCTGGTGTCGATCAGGTAGAACTCGCCATCCTGCCAGATCACGCTGGCATGATTGCCGGACACAAAATTCTCCGGATCCGGAAGATTCCAGTCACAACTTGGCGCACGGCCGATCGTGCCGCCTTCTTCGTCAAAGACTTTTGTCGTCTCCGTTTCCAGAAGATTGCCGGGGCCGGACAAAATGCGCAAAGTCATTGGCATAGCGGGTCCACAAGATTCCTGATTTAACAAAATATCCTGTTTGCCAATTTAGTGTATCGCGGCTCGTTGCTCAACAGTTTGCAACAATCGCTTGTCGATTCTGTGAACCAGTCCATGTGTTATCCTGTAAAACCCCGGAAAAGGGCGATTTTTGATGCCATCCAAGCATATCTACAAGATTCAGTTCATGAACCAGGGCAAGGTCTACGAGATTTTTGCCCGTAGCGTTCGCCAGGGTGACTTGTTCGGTTTTCTGGAAGTCGAGAAGCTGGTTTTTGGCGAGCGGACCACGGTCGTGGTGGATCCATCCGAGGAGCGCATAAAGACCGAGTTTGCGGGGGTCAGGCGGACTTTTATTCCGCTGCATGCGGTCATCCGGATCGATGAAGTGGAAAAACAAGGCGTCAGCAAGATCAGCAAGCTCGAGGGAAATATTGCCCAGTTCCCGGTACCGGTCTATGCACCGAGCGGCGACAAAGGGAAACAAGGCTGAAGTGGGCGACCTCCGGATCGCCTATCTCGGTAGCGGCAGCAAAGGCAATTCAGCTCTGATCGAAGCAGGCCGGACCAGCGTGATGCTGGATTGCGGGTTCAGCACCAGGGAAACCTTGCGCCGCCTGGAAAGACTGGGCCGATCACCCGAAACCATCACCGCTATCCTGGTGACCCATGAGCACAGCGACCATGTCTCCGGTGTCGCTCGCCTGGCGCGGCGCTTCAATATCCCGGTCTGGCTGACGGCCGGCACCTTGCAAGGCTGCCCGGCGCTCGACGATGTGGAAACGGGAATTATCAATCCGCACCAGCCACTGGTACTGGGCGATCTCGAGATTACGCCGATGCCGGTTCCGCACGATGCGCGCGAGCCCTGCCAGTTTGTATTTGACGATGGTTCGGACCGGCTCGGTGTGATGACCGATATCGGCCATGTAACAACGCACGTGATTGAGACCCTGGCTGCTTGCAGTGCACTGGTAATCGAAGCCAATCACGATTTGGAGATGCTCAGCAGCGGACCCTACCCGTACCGGTTGAAGCAACGAGTGGGTGGCCGCCTGGGGCACCTGAACAATCAGCAGACCGGGGACTTGTTGAAAGAGGTGGATTGTTCCCGCCTGCGCTGGGTGGCGGGCGTGCATTTGAGCGACACCAACAATACGCCGGAGCTGGCGAGCATGGCGATGGCGAGCGCATTGGAGTGCGAGACCGAAGAAATCCTGATCGCCGGCCAGGAAAGCGGGCTGGACTGGCGGTCGGTAGCCTGAGACTACCTCAAGAGGGCGAGGCTTCTGTAGAATCGCAGCCTCCTGTATCATTCGCCCCTCACTCTGACCGCCAGGTCACCAGGGATCCGCGACGAGTCTATGGCCATCATCCAGTTGCCCGGCGCCACGGCGCTGTCCCGATTCCGGCTTCAAAGACTGCTTGCCCAGCTTAAGGAACAGGTACCCGGCGTGCGGGGCGTCGCCACGCGGTATTTGCACTTTGCCGAAACCAGCAAGCCGCTGAACCCGGCGCAGCAAGAGGTCCTGGAGAAAATCCTCAGCTATGGGCCCGCGCGCGAGCCGGTCACCGAAACCGGGGTGCACATCCTGGTGCTGCCGCGCACCGGCACGATCTCGCCATGGTGCAGCAAGGCCAGCGATATCGCCCACATCTGCGGCCTGGAAAATGTGTTGCGCATCGAAAGAGGCGTCGCCTATTACATCCAGTCCAGGGAGCCGTTGCCGGCGAAGCAGGTCGATGCGCTGTTGCCGTTTCTCCACGACCGCATGACCGAAAGTATTTTTCGTGATGGCGCCGATGCAACAACCTTGTTTGCTCACCATCGGCCCGCACCGGTCCGCTCGGTCGACTTGCTGGCAGGCGGCAAGAAAGCCCTGCAACAGGCGGATTCGGATCTCGGCCTGGCGTTGTCCGGCGAGGAAATGGATTATCTGCTCGCGAGTTTTTTGCAAATTGGGCGCAACCCGACCGATGTCGAACTGATGATGTTCGCACAGGCGAACTCCGAGCACTGCCGGCACAAGATTTTTAACGCCGATTGGGTCATCGATGGAGAAGCGCAGGAAAAAACGCTGTTCGCGATGATCCGCAATACCCACGCCTGCGCACCCGCCGGCGTGTTGTCCGCCTATCGTGACAATGCCGCGGTGATCGAAGGCAGCGACGGCACCCGCTGGTACCCGGACCCGCAAAGCCGCATTTATGGCGCCGCCGAGGAAGCGGTCGATATCCTGATGAAGGTTGAGACCCACAACCACCCGACGGCGATTTCGCCGTTCCCGGGCGCCGCGACCGGTTCCGGCGGGGAAATTCGCGATGAAGGGGCGACCGGGCGCGGTGGCAAACCGAAGGCCGGGCTGACCGGTTTTTCGGTCTCGCACCTGCGCATCCCGGATATGCCGCAACCCTGGGAAGCCGGTGGCATCGGTAAGCCGGACCGGATTGCCTCGGCCCTGGACATCATGCTCGATGGTCCGGTCGGCGGCGCGTCGTTCAACAATGAATTTGGCCGGCCCAATTTGCTGGGTTATTTCCGCACCTTCGAAATCGCCGAAAGCGATCGGTGCAGCCGCGGTTATCACAAGCCGATCATGGTGGCTGGCGGCATGGGGAATATCCGCCGCGATCACGTGGAAAAATGCGAGATCATGCCGGGAGCGCAGATTGTGCTGCTTGGCGGACCGGCGATGCTGATCGGCCTGGGCGGGGGCGCGGCATCATCGGTGTCGGCCGGGGAGAGCGACTCGGAGCTGGATTTTGCCTCGGTACAACGCGGCAACCCCGAGATGCAGCGCCGCGCCCAGGAGGTGATTGACGCCTGCTGGCAACTGGGCGACGACAATCCGATCCTGCTGATCCATGACGTCGGCGCGGGCGGTCTGTCCAATGCCATTCCGGAAGCCATCGATCACAGCGCGCGGGGCGGGCGCGTGCGCCTGCGCGACATCCCCAATGACGAGCAGGGCATGTCGCCGATGGAAATCTGGTGCAACGAAGCGCAGGAGCGTTACGTGCTGCTGATCGCCGCGGACGATTTGCAGCGGGTCGAGGAAATTTGCCGGCGCGAGCGTTGCCCGTATGCGGTGGTCGGCGAAATCACCGAACAACGCCAGCTCATCGTCGAAGACAGCGAATTCGGCAACCTGCCGGTCGCCATGCCGATGGAGGTGCTGTTTGGAAAAACGCCGAAAATGACCCGCGATGTCAGGCGGCTGCCGGTCAGCGCAACAGATTTCGCTATCGATAAACTGGATGTCGGCGAGGCGGCGTTCAGGGTCTTGCAGTTTCCGGCCGTCGCGGACAAGACTTTTCTGATCACCATCGGCGATCGTACGGTCGGCGGGTTGTGCAGCCGGGACCAGATGGTTGGTCCCTGGCAGGTGCCGGTCAGCGATGTCGCGGTGACTTGCACCGATTATTTCGCTTACCGCGGCGAGGCGATGTCCATGGGCGAACGTACGCCACTGGCCTTGCTCGATGGTCCGGCGTCGGGACGCATGGCCGTCGGCGAAGCGCTGACCAACCTGATGCTGGCGGATGTGGAGGCGATCGCCGATGTGCGCTTGTCGGCGAACTGGATGGTGGCTTCCGGCCAGCCCGGCGAGGACGCAAGGCTCTATGACACGGTGCGTGCGCTGGGAGAAGAGCTTTGCCCGGCGCTCGGGATCTCGATCCCGGTCGGCAAGGATTCGATGTCGATGAAAACCACGTGGACAGACGCCGATGGCGACAAGGCGGTGGTTGCGCCGCTGTCGTTGATCGTGTCCGCTTTTGCGCCGGTACGCGATGTACGTTGCACGCTAACGCCGCAGATCAGGACCGCTGCGGGCGATAGCCGTCTGCTGTTGATCGACCTGGGGGCAGGGAGCAACCGGCTGGGGGGGTCGGTGCTGGCGCAGGTCTACGGTGAGCTCGGTGCGCAGCCTCCCGACCTCGACGATCCGGCGGCGCTGGCCGGATTGTTTTCGGCGATGAGCGAGCTAAGAGCGCAGGGCCTGCTGCTGGCCGCCCACGACCGTTCCGATGGCGGGCTGCTGGCGACGGTTTGCGAAATGGCCTTTGCCGGGCGCAGCGGCATGCGCATCGCGCTTGACGATCTGGATGCCGACCCGGCGGCGGCGTTGTTTAGCGAAGAGCTTGGCATGTTGTTGCAGGTGACGGCTGGCAATCTTTCTGCGGTAAGCGCGGTCCTGAAAAAACATGGGCTGAAAAAACTTGTGCACGACATTGGCCAGCCGACGGACGATGGCCGCATCGTGTTCGAATACGCCGGCGTCGAGTACCTGGCCGACGACCGGGTCAACCTGCACCGCGCCTGGTCCGAGACCACCTTTCGCATGCAAAGCCTCAGGGACAATCCTGAATGCGCGCTCGAAGAATACGACCGCCTGCTCGATACAGCGGACCCGGGTCTGAAAGTCGTTACGACTTTCGATATCGAGGAAGACATCGCGGCGCCGTATCTGAATCTTTCCGCCAAACCGAAAGTCGCGATCCTCAGGGAGCAGGGTGTCAATTCCCATGTCGAGATGGCCGTTTTTTTTGCCCGCGCCGGCTTCGACGCGATCGATGTGCACATGTCGGAAGTACTCGCCGGTGCGGTCGAGCTAAGCGATTTTCGCGGCCTGGTGGCGTGCGGCGGATTCTCTTATGGCGATGTGCTTGGCGCCGGCGAGGGTTGGGCGAAATCGATCCTGTTCAATTCCCGGGCGCGCGATCAGTTCGCGGCGTTTTTTCACGATCCCGACAGTTTTTCGCTGGGCGTTTGCAATGGTTGCCAGATGATGGCGAATCTGAAACCGTTGATCCCGGGTGCGGAACACTGGCCGCACTTCGTACGCAATCGTTCGGAGCAGTTTGAAGCGCGCCTGTGCAGCGTCGAAGTGATGGCAACGCCATCGCTGTTTTTTGCCGGCATGCAAGGATCGATGTTGCCGGTCGCGAGTTCGCACGGCGAGGGCCTGGCCGAGTTTGCCTCGACCGAAGACCTGGCCGCCTGTGCGCCGCAGACGGCGCTGCGCTTTGTCGATTCCTATGGCGAGCCAAGCGAAATATACCCGCACAACCCGAATGGTTCGCCGCACGGCATCGCCGGGCTGTGCAACAGCGATGGCCGCATCACCATTAGCATGCCGCACCCCGAGCGGGTCAGCCGCACGGTCCAGCATTCCTGGGCGCCGGAGTACTGGGGCGAGGACGGGCCCTGGATGCGCATGTATCGCAACGCCAGAAAATGGGTAGACTGAAGCTGGCAAATTCTCGCATAACAAGATCTGATTATCGGCAGGTGTCCCATGGGTGAGACAAAATCATTTACGCGTTTTCGCGATGTCGAGTTGCACGCGCCGACCGGGCCGGAGAAAAGTTGCAAGGGGTGGGTGCAGGAAGCGGCGTTGCGCATGCTGTACAACAACCTCGATCCGGCGGTCGCCGAAAATCCGCACGAGCTGGTCGTCTATGGCGGTATCGGGCGTGCCGCGAGGAACTGGGAATGCTTCGATGCGATCGTCGAAACCCTGCGGCGACTCGAAAACGACGAGACGCTGCTGATCCAGTCGGGCAAGCCAGTCGGTGTATTCAAGACCAGCGAAAGCGCGCCCCGGGTCCTGATCGCCAATGCCAACCTGGTGGGCGAGTGGGCCAACTGGGACCATTTTTTCGAGCTCGACAAGAAAGGCCTGATGATGTTCGGCCAGATGACCGCCGGCTCATGGATATACATCGGCTCCCAAGGCATCGTGCAAGGCACTTACGCGACCTTCGTCGAAGCGGTGCGCCAGCATTATGGCGGTAACGCCAAGGGGCGCTGGTTGTTGACCGGCGGCCTGGGTGGGATGGGCGGCGCGCAGCCGCTGGCCGCGGTTTTCGCCGGGGTTTGTTGCCTCGCCGTCGAAGTGGACGCCGAGCGCATCCGGAAACGTCTGGATAGCGGTTATCTCGATCACCGGGCCGACACGCTGGAACAAGCAATCGGCATGATCAAACAGGCGGTTGCCGACGATGAAGTGATCTCGGTCGGGCTGCTGGGCAACGCCGCGGATGTTTTTCCGCAGATCCTCGCCGGCGAGGATCTGCCCGACCTGGTTACCGACCAGACCTCGGCCCACGACCCGCTCAATGGCTACATCCCGCAGGGATATGATCTCGAAGCAGCGGCACAGTTACGCACCGGCGATCCGCAGGAATATGTTCGCCTGGCCAAGGATTCGATGGCGGTGCAAGTGCGCGCGATGCTCGGTTTCCATGAAAAGGGCATCCCGACCTTCGATTACGGCAACAATATTCGCGCGATGGCGCGCGATGCCGGGGTCGAAAACGCCTTCGATTTCAAAGGCTTCGTCCCGTTGTATGTACGGCCGTTGTTCTGCGAGGGCATGGGCCCGTTCCGCTGGGCGGCGCTGTCCGGCGACCCGGAGGACATCTACAAGACCGATGCAAAAGCCAGGGAGTTGTTCCCCGACAAGAAAGAGTTGCACCAGTGGCTCGATCACGCGCGCGCACGTATCCAGTTCCAGGGTTTGCCGTCCCGGATTTGCTGGCTGGGTTACCGGGAACGGCACAAACTCGGGCTGGCGATCAACGCAATGGTGCGCAACGGTGAGTTGCAGGCGCCGATCGTCATCGGCCGCGATCATCTCGATGCCGGGTCGGTCGCCTCGCCAAACCGCGAGACCGAGGGCATGCTGGATGGCTCCGACGCGGTCGCCGACTGGCCCGTGCTAAACGCCTTGCTGAACACCGCGAGCGGCGCTTCATGGGTCAGTTTCCATCACGGCGGTGGTGTGGGCATGGGCTACGCGTTGCATGCGGGTGTCGTAATCGTCGCCGATGGCAGCGAAAGGGCCGAAAAAGCGTTGGCGCGAGTGCTGGTCAATGACCCGGGGACCGGTGTCATGCGCCACGCCGACGCCGGTTATGAAAAAGCGATCGAAGTCGCCAGACAGCGAGGTCTCGATATGCCGATGATCGATAGCTGATTGGTTTAGGAGCAGAGGATGGACCAGCAACAAATTTTTGAACCGGTGGTGGCGTTGGTTTTTCTGACCCTGCTGGTCTGGGCATTCATGTATTACAAGCGCCTGGGGTTCATACGAAAACAGAAACTCGATCCGGAAGCACTGAAAAGCAAGGCTGAAGGCGAGAAAGTTCTGGCGCCGGTGGCCGGCCCATCCGACAATCTGAAAAATTTGTTTGAGATGCCGGTGCTTTTTTACCTGCTCTGCGTTGTGCTTTTTTTACTGGGCAGGGTTGATGGGATGTTTTTGACACTCGCCTGGACCTATGTCGGGCTACGAACGATGCACAGCCTGATCCAATCGACCTATAACCGGATTGTTCACCGTTTCAGTGTATACACGGTGAGTATGTTCGTGTTGATCTGGATGTGGCTGAGGTTTGTGGTCACAGGCTAACTTCGCGCTCAGGTTTCTTGTTGCGGCAGGACAACCGTGTCTGTTTCCTTGTCATCGTCCGTATCGCTTTCTTCATCGCCGGCAATAAAAAACTGACGCATCATGACCGCCTGTTGCAGTTTTCCCTTGCGCACATAGGCCTGGTAAAGCAGGTCTTTCATCAGTTCCATCAGCACCGCCGCCTCGGTCGCCCGAATCAGGCGAATTTTCGTATCGGTATCGAAAACGATATTCTTTGACAACACGAAAGTGCTTTCGTCTATATCCGCCATGTCGCGGGCCTCGGTAAACTGGTCGAACAGGTGCAGGCGCGCCATGCTGCCCAGGTCGGCAAAAACAGCCTGTGCCGTTTTCTGACACATGACCGCGAACGCAGTAAAACAATTGCTCGAATAACAGGTCAGCGCTTCGCGGAACAGTTCCTCGATTTCTTCGGGCAGGTAGTTGTAACTGAATTTTTCCCGCGGCCGCTCGATCTCGATGTAGTGAGACGACAGGCTGACATAATCGGCGTGATAACTCTTGACCGCGTGTTTGAGAAACACCGGTGAGTTGCAGGAATCGCAACGATAGACCAGGCCGACCTGGCTGGGTTTGAAGCGCAGCAGTTTTTTGAAATCCGGCGTCGAAATCGGCGTGATATGGGAGAGGACGTCGCAATGCGGGCATTTCACCGCGAGGTGTTGCTCACGGCTGTTATGCAGCGATCCATCCTGGTTGATTTCAATGCTCACATCTTTGTCCCGAGGCTCTTGGTATCTGTTGCTCACGGCCTTTGAGGGTGCGCTTTCGCGTTTCTCGTTTTGCGGGCAGTCTATCCCATCAAGGCCGGCGGGGCATCTTTCCAGATTAAGTTAAATGGTTTCCAATCATTGGCTTACGTCGGATATCGCAGTGGGGCCCTCAAAAACCAAAGCCATCGTGCCCGGGCAGTAAGGCGGCGATCTGTCCATCCTGGATGGCCTGCGATACGGCGGCAATGTCCCGGTCGAGCCGGCGGTCCGCCGATAAGGCGGGGACCAGGCCGCGGATGAGCGCGTGGACTTTTTCCAGCGCCGCGGTCGTTTTCAGCGGTCGCAACTGATCGAGCGCTGCCGCCGCGACCAGTAACTCGATGGCCAGGATTCCGGCAAGGTTTTCGGTGATGCCAAGCAGCTTGCGTCCGGCCCAGGTCGCCATGCTGACATGATCTTCCTGACCCGCGGAGGTGGGGATGCTGTCGACGCTCGCCGGGTGGGCCAGCGTCTTGTTTTCCGATGCCAGGGCGGCGGCCGTCACATGAGCGATCATGAAACCGGATTCCAGCCCGGGCTCGCTGGTCAGGAACATGCTCAGATCCGGGTTGACGTTGCGTAACAGCAGGTCGATGCGGCGTTCACTGATGGTGCCGGCCTCGGTCAGCGCGATCGCCATGAAATCGCTGACCATGCCGATCGGCTCGGCGTGGAAATTTCCGCCGGAGATGACCTCGTCGTCACAAATCAATGGATTGTCGGAAACGCTGTTGCATTCGGCCGCCAGGGTTTGCGTCGCATGCTTTAGCGTATCGGCCACGGCGCCCATGACTTGCGGCATGCAGCGAATCGAGTAGGGATCTTGTACGCGATCGCAATCGGCGTGGCTGGCGTTGATTTCACTGTCGCCGAGCAGGCTGCGAATGGCGCTCGCGACGCGTTGCTGGCCGTCCAGGTTTCGCGCCGCATGGATGCGTTCATCGAACGGGCAATGACTCCCCGCCAGCGCCTCGACGGCGAGCGCGCCACCGACTATCGATGTTTTTAGCAGCCGGTCGGCGCGGAACAGACCTTCCATCGCCAGTGCCGCGCTGACCTGTGTGCCGTTGAGCAAGGCCAGACCTTCCTTGGCCTGTAGCGTTACCGGTTGACACCCGGCTGCCGCCAGCACGGCCGGGCCTTCGAGCAGGCGGCCGTCTTGGCTGGCTTCGCCCTCGCCGATCAGTGCCAGCGCCAGGTGCGCCAGCGGCGCGAGGTCGCCGGATGCGCCGACCGAACCTTGCGCCGGTATCAGCGGCAGGATGTCGGCGTTGAGCAGCGCGAGCAGGGTATCGACGACTTGGTCGCGGATACCCGAAAAGCCGATCGCGAGACTATTGGCCTTCAACAACATGATGCGGCGGACGATGTTGTCCGGCAGCGGCTCGCCGGTGCCCGCGCAATGACTGCGCACCAGGTTGTATTGCAATGCCGTGGTTTGCTCGGCGGAGATTTGCTTGTTCGCAAATGCGCCAAAGCCAGTGTTGATCCCATAACAGACTTTGCCGCTGGCGAGGACTTCATTGACCGTGGCGACGCTCTTGGCCATCCGTTCACGCGCCGCATCGGCGAGCTTGCATTCGGTTTTCCGCGACCGGAAATCGGCAAGCTGCTGCAGCGTCAGCGACCGACCATCGAGAATGAGTTGCCCCTTAGCCATGTACCTATCCCTTTGCCATTTGTAGCTGATTCACCCGTTGACCATCCTTATACACCGCCAGCGGGCGCAATCCGCCGAGCTGGTAGCACAATATTTCGGGTGCGGCGATCTCCCACAGGCAAAAATCCGCGCGCATGCCGACTTCCAGGCTGCCGATTTCTTTATCGAGTCCCAGCGCCTGCGCGGCGTAGCGGGTAACCCCGAGCAAGACCTCTTCCGGGGTCAGGCCAAACAAGGTCGCGGCCATGTGCATACAGGCGAGCAGGCTGTTGATCGGTGACGACCCCGGGTTCAGATCGCTGGCCACGGCGATCGGTACCCGGTGTTTTCTCAAGTGCCCGACCGGCGGCAACCGGGTTTCACCGAGGAAATAAAACGCCCCGGGCAACAAGACCGCGACACTCCCGGCGCTCGCCATCGCCCGCACCCCGTCTTCATCGAGGTGCTCGAGATGATCGCAGGACAACGCACCCAGCTTTGCCGCCCGCCCGCTGGCGCCCATGTCCGACAACTGTTCGGTGTGCGCGCGCAGCTTCAACCCGTGAGCGCTGGCGGCGGCAAAAAGCCGCTCCATATCGGCGACCGTAAAAGCGATATTTTCGACAAATATGTCCACCGCATCGGCCAGCTTTTCCGCCACGGCCGCGGGCAGCATTTCATCGACGACCAGGTCCATATACGATTCATGGCTGTGGTTGCCGGGTATCGTGTGCGCACCGAGAAAGGTGGAGACGACATCCATCGGCAGCTCCTTGCCGAGCTGGCGGATCACCCGCAGCATTTTTAATTCGTTCGCCGTATCCAGGCCGTAACCGCTTTTTATCTCGATCGTGGTCACGCCTTCGGCCAGCAATGTGGCAAGACGCGGCCGGGCAACGTCGGCCAATTCTTGTTCGCTGGCCACCGTCACCGCCCGCACGGTGGTCAGGATGCCGCCACCGCCGCGGGCGATTTCCTGGTAACTGGCGCCGGCGATGCGTGCGGCGTGCTCGTCCGCACGGTCGCCGGCGTAAACCGCATGGGTATGACAATCGATGAAGCCGGGCAACAGGCAGGCGTGTTTGGCATCGATGGTCGTGTGTGCCTCAGCCGTTTCGCCAATGGCCGCGATCCGGCCATCGCTAACCGCCAGGCACGTTTGTGGCGCCGGGCCGGCGTGGCCGCTCATGGGGTACAATCGCGCGTTGTTGATTATCAGGTCGTACACGAATCTCGGGCAGGCTGAAAGTGGAAAGAAAGCGGCTGACATTTGACCATATCCTGACCCCGGCCGGAACACTTTCGCGGCAGAGCCTGTCGATCGGCGAGGATGGCCGAATCAGCGCGATCGAAGATGCCGGCGATCGGCCCAGCGACGGGTTTTTTGCGCTGCCGGGGATGCCAAACGCACACAGCCACAGTTTTCAGCGGGCGTTGTGCGGTTATGGCGAAGCGGCGCAGGCTGAAGACGCCGGCAAGGATTCGTTCTGGAGCTGGCGTGAGCACATGTACCGGCTGGCCGGGAAAATTACCGAGCAGGATCTTTATGTTATCGCCACGCAGGCGTTCGCCGAAATGCTGGCTGCCGGTTTTACATCGGTAGCCGAGTTTCATTACCTGCACCACCTGGTTGACGGCGCCAGGTCGCCGGCCATGGGTCAGGCGGTCATCGCCGCGGCACAAGACACCGGGATTCGCCTGTTGCTGTTGCCGGTCCTGTATCGGCATGGCGGTTTTACTGAGCCGCCCGCGGCAGCGCAAAGCCGTTTCGTACACGATGAGATCGACGATTTTTGTCGTCTGCTCGAACAGCTGTCCGCCGCGCGGCTGGGTTTTGCACCGCATTCGCTGCGCGCCGTGGCGGTCGAGGACCTGGGCGCAATCCTCGATGCGGTGGATTCGGTGCTGGGCGCGGATTACCCGGTTCACATCCATATTGCGGAACAAAAGCGCGAAGTGGAAGCGTGCATCGCTCACCACGGCGCGCGACCGCTCGAGGTACTGGCCAGACACGCGGAGCTGGGGCCGCGCTGGAATCTCGTCCATGGCACGCATTTTTCGCCCGCCGAGCTGGTTCTTGCCAGCGACAGTCGTTGCCAGGTCGTGCTTTGTCCGCTGACCGAGGCCAGCCTCGCCGATGGCGTTTTTCCGGCCACCGATTACCAGCGCCTGGGCGGCCGCTGGGCGATCGGTTCGGATAGCAATGCGCGCATCGATCCGATCGAGGAATTGCGTTTGCTCGAGTACGGGCAACGGCTCAGGGACGGGTTGCGCGCGCGGCTCGCCGACGAACGATCGCTCGGCGCGACGATGTGGCAGCAAGCCTGCGACGGTGGCGCCGCGGCGCTGGCCATGCCGGTCGGCCGTCTCGAGGCAGGGTTTTTCGCCGACCTTACGGTGCTGGGCAAAACCGGCGTGCTCAATGGCCCGGCGCCCGAACGGCTGGCAGACGCACTGATCGTCGGCGGCAGCCGCCAGGACGTGGCGGCGGTTTACGTGGGCGGCGAATTGCGCGCGCGCGATGGCGCAGCGCTTGGCGGTGGCGCAGATCAGAGCCAACAGTACGCGGCAACCGTCGCCCGGCTGCTGTGAAGGACCAGACCCTGGACCCACCGGTTTTTGAATGCCGCGAAGCCACGGCGCAGGAGCTGCCGGTCGTGGTCAGCATGCCGCACACCGGTGTCGAAGTGCCGCGCGCAATCGCCGGCGAGTTTGCCAGCGATGAGATCACCGTGTTGCCGATGACCGACTGGCATTTGCATCGCTTGTACGATTTCCTGCCGGCGCTGGGTATCGCGACCATCCATGCCAAATACTCCCGCTTCGTCGTCGACCTGAATCGCCCGCCGACACCGCAGAGCCTGTACCCGGGGCGATTTGAAACCGGGCTGGTGGCCATTGAAACCTTCCACGGTGAGCCGATCTGGAAAGCGAATCCGGCAGCCGAAATCATCGAGCAACGCCGGCTCGAATTTCACCAGCCCTATCATGAAAAACTCGAAGCCATGCTCGCCGAAAAAGTCAGCCGCTTCGGACGGGCATTCCTGATCGATGCACACAGTGTTGCGTCGATGGCCAACAAACTGCATGGTGAACTCGTGCACGAAATTTATCTCGGTGACCGTGACGGTCAAAGTTGCCGGCCGGCGATGATGAGGTTTTTTGCCGACGAGTTCAGCCAGGCGGGTCTGGCGGTTTGCCGAAATGAACCGTACAAAGGCGGTTACATCACCGATCATTATGGCCAGATGCCAGCGGTGCAGGCGCTGCAGATCGAGATGTGCCAGCGGGTCTACATGGACGAGACAGACCCGGTAGACGGCCCGAATCATCCGAAATTTAATGCTATGAAACAGCAACTTAGAGAGATTTTCTCGAAATTTTCTGAATTTGTCGACGATTGCACCCACGAACAGTGAAGCAGCGCGTGAATCTCGCCTGCAAATTTCCCGGGGGCGGTGCTATGATGCGCCGCCTTTGAGCATACAGGTCCCCGGCTAGATGGCTTTCAAGATTTTTCCATTGCGGCTTTTAGAAACCCGCCACGTTACCCCGAGCATCCTGCACCTGGTGTTTAGCCGCGATGACGGGGAGGAATTAACCTACCAGGCCGGTCAGTTCATCAACATTCATTTCGAAAACGACGGCAAAAAAATCCATCGCAGTTACAGCATCGCCAACAAACCCGGTGACGACTACGTGGAAATCGCCATGTCGCCGGTCGAAGGAGGCCGCGCGACCCGGCTTTTGTCCGCTTTGTCTGCCGGCGATGTGATCGAGGGCAGTGGGCCGTATGGCCGCTTCGTTTTGAAAGACGAGGAGCCGACCCGCTATGTGCTGGTGGCGACCGGCACCGGCGTTACCCCGTACCGTTCGATGTTGCCGCTGCTCGAAGAACGCATCGGGCGGGGATTTTCCGCCGATGTGCTGCTGGGTACCTGGCGTCGTGAAGAAGCGCTCTACGCCGAGGATTTCCTCGCGCTGGCGAAGAAGCTGCCGGGCTTTACTTTCCATGCCTGTTACAGCCGCGAGATGCCGGATGAGTTAGCCGACCATGAGTGCCAGGGCTATGTTCAGGCTCGCATGCAGCAACTGGAGCTGGATCCTGCGCGCGACATTGTTTATTTGTGCGGCAATCCCGACATGGTCGATCAGGCCCTGGCCTGGCTGAAAGAGCTGGGCTTCCCGATCGCGCGCGTGCGCCGTGAAAAATACCTGTTCGCGCGTTAGGAGCCTGTCAGTTTTTTATACTTGATGCGATGCGGTTGGGCGGCTTCTTCGCCCTTGCGCCGTTTCAGGTCCAGTTCGTAATCGGCATAGTTGCCTGTGAACCAGACCACCTCGCTGTTGCCCTCAAAGGCGAGGATGTGGGTCGCTATGCGATCGAGAAACCAGCGGTCATGCGATATCACCACCACGCAACCGGGGAAGGCGAGCAACGCTTCTTCCAGTGCACGCAGCGTCTCCACATCGAGGTCGTTGGTCGGTTCATCGAGCAGCAAAACGTTGCCGCCGGATCGCAACAGCTTGGCCAGGTGGACACGGTTGCGTTCGCCGCCTGACAGGTCGCCGATATGTTGTTGCTGGCCGGTCCCTTTAAAATTGAAGTGGCCGACATAGGCTCTCGAGGGCGTCTCGTAATTGCCGACCTTGATTATGTCCTGGCCGTCGGAAATTTCCTGCCAGACGGTCTTTTTGTCGTCGAGGAGCTGGCGCGACTGGTCCACGTAGGCGAGTTCCACCGTTTCGCCCAGACGGATCGTGCCGGAGTCCGGTTTTTCCTGGCCGATCAACATCCGGAACAAGGTGGTCTTGCCCGCGCCGTTTGGCCCGATCACGCCGACGATGCCGCCGGGCGGCAGGTTGAAGTCCAGGCCGTCGATCAGCAGCTTGTCGCCAAAGGCCTTGCGCAGATCTTTGACCTCGATCACCAGGTCGCCCAGCCGCGGTCCGGGCGGGATATAGATCTGGTTGGTTTCGTTACGCTTTTGGGTTTCTTGCGACGATAGTTCCTCGAAGCGTTGCAGACGTGCTTTCGCTTTGGCCTGCCGGCCCTTGGGGTTGGTGCGTACCCATTCCAGTTCCAGTTTAATGGTCTTGATGCGCGCCGACTCGGTTTTCTCTTCTATTGCCAGGCGTTTTTCTTTCTGTTCCAGCCAGGATGAGTAATTGCCTTGCCAGGGAATGCCGTAGCCGCGATCGAGTTCGAGTATCCAGCCGGCGACATTGTCGAGAAAATACCGGTCATGGGTAACGGCGATGACGGTGCCGGGATACTCCTCGAGAAATCGTTCCAGCCAGCCCACCGATTCCGCATCGAGGTGATTGGTCGGTTCATCGAGCAGCAGCATGTCGGGCTTGGCGAGCAGCAGGCGGCACAGGGCGACGCGGCGTATTTCGCCACCGGACAACTTGCTGATATCGGCATCCCACGGCGGTAACCTCAGGGCATCGGCCGCGATTTCCAGGGTGCGCTCGAGGTGGTGTCCGTCATCGGCGTGCAAAACGTTTTCCAGCTGCGCCTGTTCTTCGGCCAGTTTGTCAAAATCTGCATCGGGTTCGGCGTAGGCGGCATAGATTTCGTCGAGACGCGCCTGGGCATCGGTAATCTCGCTGAGGCCTTCTTCGACATTTCCCCTGACATCCTTGGCGGGATCGAGTTGGGGTTCCTGTGGCAGGAAACCGATCTTGATGCCGGGTTGCGGTCGCGCCTCGCCTTCGAACTCCGTATCGAGTCCGGCCATGATTCGCAGCAGCGTGGATTTTCCGGCGCCGTTCAGACCGAGAACGCCGATCTTGGCGCCGGGGAAAAAGCTCAGGGAAATATCACGCAGGATGAAGCGCTTGGGTGGCACGATCTTGGCCACCTTGTTCATGGTGTAAATAAACTGTGCCATTACATCTTTTATGGGTTTGGCCGGACGGCCGCGGATTATCCGTTGATTGTCCGGATAAGCCAAGCAGAATCAGTTAATGAGTCGTGGCAATGATGATGTTTCGATGGGCGATGGTCGTATAGGGGGCTGCGGTCGGCATGAGATTGTAGTTTCGCGGGCCGCTGTATTACCCACTGCTAGATGAACTTCGTTCCGAATCGAGCTGTGGGTAATACAGCGGCCCACAAAACAATACTGGTAGACGGCAGCCCCGGTCAGCCCTGACGCTGCGATGGACAATCGGGCGCGTTGTTGCCAGTGTCTGTGGGATGTGCGGGAGTGAGCGATGGATAAGCGGGTAGGCTTGGCGGTCGGCGAGCAAATCGCCGCTTATGGTTTTGGCGATGACCATCCGTTTGGCTACGATCGCCACGATGTGTTCGTGGATGCGCTGGAGCGGCAGGGTTTGCTGGATGGTCTGCGGCGAACGCCCATTCGCCAGGCCAGCGACGATGAGCTGGGGAGTTTTCACAGCGCTGGTTACCTGGCGAAGGTTCGTGAGCTGTCAAAAACCGGTGCCGGTTATCTGGACCTGGGCGATACGCCGTCATTTGTGGGCATGTACGAGATTACCGCCTGTGTGGTGGGTGCGGTTCTCGAAGCGGCGCGCGCGATCATCGAGGGCGAAGTGGACCGGGGTTTCGTGCCCATCGCCGGCTTGCATCACGCTTCGAGAACATCGGCCGCCGGTTTTTGCGTGTTTAACGATTGTGGGGTGTTGATCGAGCAACTGCATAGTCGCTGGGGTTTCGAGCGCATCGCCTATGTCGATATCGACGCGCATCACGGTGACGGTGTGTATTACGGATTTGCCGACCAGCCTTGGCTCATTTTTGCCGATCTCCACGAGGACGGCCGCTATCTTTATCCGGGGACCGGTGCGGCCGCGGAAACCGGCACCGGCGCGGGCGAGGGGTTCAAGCTCAATATCCCGATGGCGCCCGGCGCGGGGGACCGGGAGTTCATGGCTGCCTGGCCGCGGGTTGAGGAGTTCCTCGAACGGCACGACCCGCAATTTGTCATTTTGCAATGCGGTGCGGACAGCCTGGCCGGCGACCCGATCACCAATCTTCGCTATACGCCGGCAGCGCACGGTCATGCCGCTACCCGGCTTTGCCGGTTCGCCGGCGGCAAGGTGCTGGCCCTGGGAGGAGGTGGCTACAACCGGGCAAACCTGGCCGCTGGCTGGAGCCGCGTCGTCAAAGAGTTTATGGCGGTAGCTTAAGCCGCGACGGTACAATAAGCGTTTTGCGCGGACCCCCGCGGCAAAATGACAAAAGGAATGCGATGTTCAGCAAGGAAATGACGATCGCGGGTTTTGATGACGAGCTGTATCAGTCCATCGAGGCTGAGCGTCGCCGCCAGGAAGAGCATATCGAGTTGATCGCCTCGGAAAATTACGCCAGTCCGCGGGTGCTGGCGGCGCAGGGCAGCGTGTTGACCAACAAGTACGCCGAGGGCTATCCCAAGAAACGGTATTACGGCGGCTGCGAGAATGTCGATGTCGCCGAGGCGCTGGCGATAGACCGGGCCAAAGAGCTGTTTGCAGCCAGCTATGCCAATGTGCAGCCGCATTCCGGGTCCAGCGCCAACATCGCGGCTTACCTGGCGATGATGGACCCCGGCGAGACGCTGCTCGGCATGAGCCTGGCCCACGGTGGCCATCTGACGCACGGCTCGAAGGTAAATTTTTCCGGCAAGGTGTTCAATGCCGTCCAATACGGCCTGGACGTGGCGACCGGCGAGATCGATTACCGGCAGGTCGAGGACCTGGCCAAAGAGCACCGGCCCAAGGTCGTGGTCGCCGGATTTTCCGCCTATTCGCGGATCGTGGATTGGGAGCGTTTCCGGGCCATTGCCGATGAGGTCGGCGCCTATCTTTTTGTCGACATGGCGCATGTCGCCGGCCTGGTCGCCGCGGGTCTTTACCCGAACCCGGTGCCGATCGCCGATATCACGACGACGACGACGCACAAGACCTTGCGCGGTCCGCGCGGTGGCCTGATCATGGCCCGCGAGAATGCGGAGCTGACCAAAAAAATCAACTCGCTGGTTTTTCCAGGAACTCAGGGCGGCCCGTTGATGCACGTGATCGCGGCCAAGGCGGTCGCGTTGAAGGAAGCCATGCAGCCTGATTTCAGGGTTTACCAGGAGCAGGTCGTGGAAAACGCCAGGCTGATGGCCCGGATCTTGATGGATCGTGGCTACAAGGTCGTTTCGGGCGGCACCGACAATCATTTGTTCCTGGTTGACCTGATCGACAAGGACATTACCGGCAAGGATGCGGACGCCGCGTTGGGGCGGGCCAATATTACGGTCAACAAGAACGCCGTGCCGAACGATCCGCGTTCGCCGTTCGTCACCAGCGGCTTGCGCCTGGGAACGCCGGCGGTAACGACCCGTGGTTTTGGCCAGCCGGAAATCGAAAAGCTGAGCAACTGGATTGCCGATGTGCTCGACGATCTGGACAATAACGGCACGATAGAAAGGGTGCGGAACGAGGTGCTGGCGCTGTGTACCCGGTTCCCGGTCTATCGCGCCGCAGAGTCGGCTTAACGGCAGGGTCGCCTGACGGTTTCCGCTATGCATTGTCCCTTTTGTGCCCACGAAGAGACCAAGGTCATCGATTCCCGGCTGGCCGGCGATGGCCGTCAGATCAGGCGCAGACGCGAATGCCTGGGTTGTGCCGAGCGTTTTACGACTTTCGAATCGGCCGAACTGGTGATGCCGAGGATCGTCAAGCGGGATCAAAGCCGCCAGCCTTTCGACGAAGCGAAGCTGCGCCAGGGCATGCTCAAGGCGCTGGAGAAGAGGCCGGTCAGCAGCGAAGACATCGAGGCCGCGGTGCAGCGTATCGTGCATGCCCTGGCAACCCAGGGCGAGCGGGAAATTCCGGCGGGGCAGCTTGGCGAGGCGGTCATGCGCGAATTGCATCAGCTAGACCAGGTGGCCTATGTGCGCTTCGCCTCGGTGTACCGCAGTTTCCAGGACGTCGACGCTTTTCGCGAGGAGATCGAGCGTCTGCAACTGATGCCGTCAGCCGAATTCGAACGCGAGCAGATGTCGCTGCTGCCGAACGACAAGAAAAAGAAATGAGCAAAGCCATCGACAACCGCTACATGGCCCTCGCCGTTCGGCTTGCCCGCCGCGGACTGTATTCGACGCCGCCCAACCCGCGGGTCGGTTGCGTGCTGGTTCGCGACGGGCAGATTGTTGGCAGGGGCTGGCATAAGAAAACCGGCGGGCCGCATGCCGAGCTGACGGCGCTCGCGAAGGCCGGCGAGCAGGCTCGCGGCGCGGAGGTTTACCTGACGCTGGAACCGTGCAGCCATCACGGCCGGACCCCGCCGTGCAGCCAGGCGCTGGTCGAAGCCGGCGTGGCCAGGGTGGTCGTGGCGCAGCGCGACCCCAACCCGCAGGTCGATGGTCGCGGTATAGCCGATCTTGAAAAAGCCGGCATCGTCGTCGAGACCGGTTTGATGGCGGCGGTGGCCGAAGCGATCAATCCGGGGTTCAACAAACGGATGCGCAGCGGCCTGCCGTTTGTCCGCTCCAAGCTGGCGACCAGTCTCGATGGGCGCACGGCGATGGCCAGCGGGGAGAGCCAGTGGATAACCGGGGAGGCGGCGCGCCAGGATGTACAGCACTGGCGGGCACAAAGTTGTGCAGTCCTCAGCGGCAGCGGCACGGTAATCGCCGATAACCCGTCGTTGAATCAACGGCTGGCAGGCGAGGAACGCCAGCCTCTTCGGGTCATCGTGGACAGCGGGCTGCGGGTACCGGTCGATGCGAAATGCCTGAACCTGGATGGACCGCGATTGCTGGTGACAACCGCTGACAAGATACCGCTGGCGGGCGCCTACCAGGATCGCGGGATCGAGGTGCTGGGTTTGGCGCCCAGACCCGATGGCAAGGTAGACCTGCGCCAGTTGATGCTCGAACTCGGGAAACGGCAAATCAACGAAGTCATGGTCGAGGCGGGGCCGCTGCTCAACGGCGCGTTGCTGGCCGCAAAGCTGCTCGATGAATTGCTGGTTTACCAAGCGAGCCACGTCATGGGCGACGAGGGCCGCGGGATGTTTGCGATTCCCGGCTTAGTCAAAATGAATCAGCGCATCCAGTTCGAGCGCAAGGACCTGCGCATGATGGGCGCCGATCTGCGACTGCTTTTCACGGTCAAACACCGGGACGATAGCGGGTAGTTCATGTTCAGTGGAGTCATCCAGGCCATCGGGTCCATCAAGTCGCGCCAGCCCAAAGGCGGCGACCTGATGCTCGAGATAAACGCCCCCGGGCTGGGGCTGGACCAGGTTGCGATCGGCGACAGCATTGCCGTCGATGGCGTATGCCTGACCGCAACCACGGTGAACGAGCACAGTTTTGTCGCCGATCTGTCCACGGAAACCCTGGCCTGCAGCGCCTTGGGCCGGAAACGGGCCGGCGATCCGGTCAACCTGGAAAAAGCGCTTTGCCTCGGCGATGCGCTGGGGGGTCACCTGGTCAGCGGGCATGTCGATGCGGTCGGCAAATTGCTCGGCCGGCGCGACGATGCGCGCTCGGTGGTGATGACTTTTTCCCTGCCGGAGAGCGTTGCGCGTTTCGTCGCGGCGAAAGGGTCGATTTGTATAGACGGGGTCAGCCTCACCGTCAACCGGGTTAGCGACAGCGGTTTTACAATCAATGTTGTCCCGCATACGCTGGAGGCGACTACAATGGGGCGGTATCGTGGCGGTACCGAGGTCAACCTGGAAGTGGATTTGGTGGCAAGATATATCGATCGCCTGATGGGCGGGGACCGGGGCATATGAACAGTATTGAAGAAATTCTCGAGGATCTGCAAGCAGGCCGGATGGTCGTTATCGTCGACGATGAGGATCGCGAAAACGAGGGCGATTTGTTGATGGCTGCGAGCCTGGTGCGTCCGGAGGACATCAATTTCATGGCCAGGTACGGCCGCGGCCTGATCTGCCTGACGTTGAACCGGCAACGCTGCCAGCAATTGCGCCTGCCGCTGATGGTCAGCGAAACCGATGGCAGGCACGGCACCAATTTCACCTTGTCGATCGAAGCGGCCGAAGGTGTGACCACGGGTATTTCGGCGCATGACCGCGCGCAGACGATCAAGGCCGCGGTCAGCCCGGACGCCAAGCCGGACGACCTGCGGCAGCCCGGCCATATTTTCCCGATCATGGCGCAACCTGGCGGAGTCCTTAACCGCGCGGGGCATACCGAAGCCGGTTGTGACCTTGCCCGTCTTGCCGGTCTCGATCCCAGCGCCGTCATCGTCGAGATACTGAACGACGACGGCAGCATGGCGCGGCGGCCGGATCTGGAAAAATTCGCCGGCGAGCATCAACTCAAGATGGGAACCATCGCCGACCTGATCAGCTATCGGTTGCGCACCGAACATTCGATCGAGCGCATCCTGGAGCGCCAGGTACAAACCAGTCACGGCGATTTCCTGATGGTCTGCTACGAAGACCACGTGAACCGCAATGTGCATTTCGCGCTGATCAAGGGAGAGATCGGCGGCGACCAGCCTACCTTGGTCCGGGTGCATTTGCAGGACAGCCTTGGCGATGTGGTGGGTCTCACCGGTCGCGAATTCGGCTGGCCGTTGCCATCGGCGATGGAAAGGATCGCCCGCGAAGGCAGCGGCGTGCTGGTGATACTGCGTCATGGCGAGGATCCCGGCGCGATCATCGAGACTTTACGCAATATCGGTAAACCCGAGCCGGACAAACCGGCGGGCAGCAGCCGGGTCCTGCGTACCTATGGCACCGGCGCCCAGATTCTGCGGGATCTCGGGGTGAGCAAGATGCGGGTGATGAGTGCACCGCGTCAGTTGCATGGCTTGTCCGGTTTTGGCCTGGAAATAGTCGGCTATGTCGATGACGAGCAGGCTCCCGGGCAAGGATTAAACTATGGCAACACGACGCGGGACCAGACATGCAAAACATAAAAACAATTCGAGGCGATCTGAACGCGAGCGACTTGCGGGTTGCGATCGTCGCCGCGCGATTTAACGAGCTGGTGGTCGAGAGCCTGATTAAAGGGGCGCTGGATAGTTTAATTAGCCACGGCGCCAGCGACCGGAATATCACCCTGGTGCGGGTCCCCGGCGCAGTCGAGATGGGGCTGGCGCTCGAAAAAATAGCCGCCAGCCAGCAACACGACGCCATCGTGGCATTGGCCGCGGTGATCCGTGGAGCGACGCCGCATTTCGATTATGTCGCCGGCGAATGCGCGCAAGCGGTCAGCCGGGTCAGTACCCGCCATGGCGTGCCGATCGGTTTTGGTATCCTGACCGTCGATACGATTGAACAGGCGCTCGAGAGAGCCGGAACCAAGGCCGGCAATAAAGGTTCCGATGCCGCGTTGGCTGCAATCGAGATGGCCAGTCTTTTGCGCAAGCTGGAAGCCTGAGAAATGTCCAGCCACACCGAGGTGCGCGCGAGGCACCGGCGCAGTCGCGCCCGGCGGCTTGCATTGCAGGCTCTTTATTCCTGGCAGCTTGCCGGCGAGCCTGTGGAAGATATCTATAAGTATTACAGCGAGGATCGGGATTTCGAACGCACCGATGCCGCCTATTTCAAGGAACTGCTGCTGGAAATAACCAGCGACAGCGAGTCGTTGAACATTCTCCTGGCGAAGTACGCGGACCGGGATCTCGATCAGCTGACCCCGGTTGAACACGCGATACTCTGGGTGGGCCTGTTCGAGCTTCGCGACCACCTCGAAGTGCCTCACGCCGTGGTGATCAACGAGGCTGTGGAGTTGAGCAAGAAATTTGGCGCGGAAAACGGTCACCGTTACGTCAATGCGGTACTCGACAAGGCGGCCAAGGATCTCAGGACCGCTGTTACCGGTGAGTGGAAAACCATGAGAGCGCATGCCCCGGACAAGAAAAAGGACTGAGCGGGGCAAGCTGTGACCGGCGAATCCGAGATCATCGAACGGTATTTCCGCCAGGGCTTTGCGGATGGCCGGGGTGTTAGGACTGGCATCGGCGATGACGGTGCGGTGCTGCGCGCGCCAGACCACGCCGATGAAATCGTGGTCAGTTGCGACACGCTTATCGACGGCGTGCATTTCCCGAAACAACATGGCAGCCGCCACGCGGCCGATCTGGGTTATCGGTGCCTGGCGGTCAACCTCAGTGACCTGGCTGCAATGGGCGCCGACCCGCTGTGGTTTACGCTGGCGCTGACCATGCCGAGCGTGGACGAGGACTGGCTGCAGGCTTTTAGCAGCGGGCTGCGCGAATGTGCCGCGGAGGCGAATATCGCCCTGGTCGGCGGCGACACCTGCTGCGGCCCGCTCGCTTGCACCATCCAGGTCATCGGTTCCGTGCCGCAAGGACAGGCGCTGTTGCGCAGCGGCGCGGCTGCGGGCGATGCCATTTATGTCAGCGGAGACCTGGGTGCGGCGGCGGCCTGGATACGAGGCCTGGAGCATGCGGAACCCGCTGTCGATCTCGCGGGTCTAGCAGCCAGATTCTGGCGGCCCGCGGCGCAGCTTGCACTCGGCAAGGCATTACGTAAGTTGGCAAGCGCCGCCATCGATATATCGGACGGGCTGGTCCGCGACCTGGCTCACGTTTTGCGAGCCAGTCGCCTGGGGGCAAAATTGCAGCTCGAAGATCTGCCGCTATGTGAAACCCTGCGCAAGTTTGCCGACCATGAGCAAACCGTAAAAATGGCGGCCGGCGCGGGCGATGATTATCAACTTTGTTTCACGATAGCCGACCACAAGCAGCAAAAACTGGAGCGCCTGGCAAGCGAGCTGGATATCCGGCTCACCCGGATCGGCCAGACCACGGAGGGTGAGCACATCGAAATTTTCTATAACGATCAACCGGTCTCACTGGACCACACGGGCTTTGGTCATTTCGCGGGGTAAGCAATGAACCAGACACGGCCAGGCCCGGGCGTCCTGAAAGATCCGGTGCATTTCGTCGCCATGGGCTTTGGCGCCGGCCTGCTTCCGTATGCCCCGGGCACGGCGGGAACCTTGCTTGCCGTGTTGCTGGAGCTTGGCGCCAGGCAATTGCTGCCCGGGGTCTTGCAGCGGTCGATCCTGGTGGTCGCGATGATCGGTCTGGGTATCTGGGTCTGCCATGCCAGCGCCCGCAAACTGGGCCAGCACGACCATCAGGCCATCGTCTGGGATGAGATCTGCGGCTACTTCCTGACCATGCTGGCGGCGCCGCCGGGATGGATCTGGATCGTCGCCGGGTTTTTGCTGTTCAGGGTATTGGATATTGTAAAACCGTGGCCGATCCGAGAGGTGGATCACAGAATTGGCGGGGGTTTCGGCATTATGCTCGACGACATTGTAGCGGGCTTTTTTAGCGCAGCGGCCATTTTGGCGGCGCGGGGTCTGCTGACATGACGGATTTTGCCAATAATGTCGAACAAAACCGTAAAAATGAAAACCATAAGCAAGTTTCCAACGCCGGCGAACCTACCTGAAAAGATTGGCAAATACGCGATCATCAATGAAGTCGGCAAGGGAAGTACCGGCACCGTATATCTTTCGCATGACCCTTATTACGGGCGAGATGTCGCGATCAAGGTTTACAACAGCGCAGCCGGGGGTGACGATACCGATGCCGACATGGCTCGCAAAATGTTTCTCAGCGAAGCCCACATGGTGGGTATGCTGCAACACCCGAATATCCTCCCTATTTACGACGCCGGCGAAGAAAACGGCCGCTACTACGTCGTTACCGAACACATCCATGGCGGGCGTACCTTGTCCGCCTACTGCAAACCCGACAACCTGCTGCGCATCGACGACGTCGTCGAGATAATTTACAAGTGCGCCAAAGCGCTGCATTACGCGCATACCCGTGGCGTTATTCATCGCGACATCAAACCCAGCAACATCATGCTGAATACGGAAAGCGATGTCCGGATCATCGACTTCGGCATCGCGCTGGTCGCCGATTCCGAGGTATCGCGGATCGAGGGCATCGCCGGATCGCCGAGTTACATGTCGCCCGAGCAGGTCCAGGGCGAGGAAATCACTTCCGTTTCGGATGTGTATTCGCTGGGCGCCATGATGTACGAAATGTTGACCGGGTTCAGGCCGTATCGCGCGAGCAGCCTGGCAAAGCTGTTGCACCAGATTGTTTATGCGACGCCGGAGCCGATCCACAAATTGCGTCCGGATATCCCGGAAGACCTCGAGCGGATCTGTACGAAGGCCATGCACAAAGATCCCGGAAAACGCTATGCCAACGGCACCAGTTTTGCCGCTGACCTGACTCGGGTATTCCAGAAACTGAGGAGCCAGCAGGCTGCCATCGATCAGCGGGAGCGTTTCGATATCTTGCGCCGGTTGCGATTTTTCCATGAATTTTCGCATTCGGAAATATGGGAAGTCCTGCGCGCCAGCGACTGGCGGGAATGGCCTGCTGACGAGGAGATTGTCCGCGAGGGCGAGGCCGACGATCGTTTCTATATCATCGTGGCCGGCAATGTGCATGTCGTGCACAATGGTGAGAAAGTCGGCATGCTCGGTGCCGGCGAGTGTTTTGGCGAGACCAGCTATGTGCAGAACGCGAAACGCACGGCGACCATCAGGTCGGATGGCGAAGTCATTGTCCTTCGGGTCAGCTCGACGCTGCTCGAGCAGGTTTCGTCTTCTACCCAGTTACGTTTCGTCAGGGTGTTCTTGCAGAATATGATCGAGCGCCTGCAGCGCTCCGGCACCGCCCAGACCTGATCCCCTGCTCATCGAACTCAATTCAGCGCTGGAATCAGCTTCCCGCGATAGTTGGCGTTGATGCTTTGATGGGTGATGGTGGTATTGGGAATGGGGTCCGTCTGTAGATCGGGGGGTTGCGGGCCGCTGGTTTACCCACTGCTAGATGAACTGCGTTCCGAATCGAGCTGTGGGTAAACCAGCGTCCCACAACGGTCGGCGTTGATGCTTGGATTGGCGATGGTGACATGCAGGCTACAGATAAACTTCGTTCCGAATCGAGCTGTGGGTAAATCAGAGTCCCACAAAAAGGTGCTGGGAGATTGCGGCCCCCGTCAACTGTTAGCTTTGATGCTTCGATGGTGGTGCTGGGGACAGGCTGCTAGTCCTTGTCGTACTCGATCAGTGCGTAAGCCGAGTGGTTGTGGATTGACTCGAAGTTTTCAGATTCGATGACGTAGGCGCGTACGCGATCATCGGCATTCAGCCGGGCGGCGATATCGCGGACCATGTCTTCGACGAACTTGGGGTTGTCGTAGGCTTTCTCGGTAACGTATTTTTCGTCGGGGCGCTTCAGGATTCCGTAAAGTTGGCAGGATGCCTCGCTTTCGGCGAGGTCGATCAGCTCTTCGAGCCACATGAATCCTTCGATGCGCGCGTTGATGGTTACGTGTGAGCGCTGGTTGTGAGCGCCGCGATCTGAAATGCTTTTCGAGCATGGGCACAAAGAGGTAACCGGGACCACCACCTTGATCCAGATGCTGTTTTTTCCGTCGCGGCGTTCCCCGGCAAAGGTTACTTGATAATCGAGCAGGCTTTGTACACCGGATACGGGCGCAGTCTTGTTGACGAAATAGGGGAAACTCATTTCTATGTGACCGGCATCGGCGTCCAGCCTGTCGGTCAGTTCGCTGAGCATCTCCTTGAATGACTTGACCGTAATTTCACGTTCGTGCAGGTTCAGGATCTCTACGAATCGCGACATGTGCGTGCCCTTGAAATTGTGCGGCAGGTTCACGTACATATTGAAATTGGCAATCGTGTGTTGTTCGCGGCCGGAGCGATCGCCGACGATGACCGGGTGGTAAATATCCTTGATGCCGACCTTGTTGATCGGGATTTGTCGCAGATCCGCGCTGCCTTGCACGTCCTCGATCGCACCGGTTTCGTGCTTCTGTTCTTCTCTGGCCATGCTTGTTTCTGCTTTGTTCATTTCTTCGGGCTGGTCCGCATTTGGGTTAAGCAGGTCAGTATAGTCCTTGTCAGGAGGGATTTCCCGGTATCCTGGCGACGGCGGGCTACAGGCTCTGCGCCTTTGTTTCGGTGGGCCACCAGCGCCGGATCCCGCGCAGCACGCTTTCTCTGTCCAGACCGGCGTCGCGGCGGCAGCTCTCCTGCGAGCCGTGCTCGATGAAAGCATCGGGTATCCCCAGGTGCAGCAGGGGAATCTGCACTGCATGCGTGGCCAGCAGTTCGGCCACCGCGCTGCCCGCACCGCCGGCAATCACGTTTTCTTCCAGGGTGATGATGCCGCCATGGGTCTTCGCCATTGTCAGGATCAGTTCTTCGTCCAGTGGTTTGACGAAGCGCATGTTGACGACCGTGGCATTGAGTTCCGCGCCGGCAAACATCGCTGTTTCCAGCATGGCGCCGAAGGACATGATGACCAGGTTTTTGCCCTCGCGCCTGATCTGCGCCTTGCCGATCGGCAGCGCCCGCATTTCTTGCTCGACGTCGACCCCGGGACCGTTGCCTCGCGGGTATCTGACGGCTGCCGGCTGGTCGAGGGTGATGCCGGTATAGAGCATCTGGCGGCATTCGTTCTCATCGGCCGGCGCCATCAGTACCAGGTTGGGAATGGCGCGCATATAGCTGAAATCAAAACTGCCCTGGTGGGTCGCGCCATCGCTGCCGACCAGGCCGGCGCGGTCGATCGCGAACAGCACCGGCAGCTTTTGCAACGCGACGTCGTGAATTAGCTGGTCATAGCCGCGTTGCAGAAATGTGGAATAGATCGCGACGACGGGCTTTAGTCCTTCGCAGGCCATGCCGGCCGCGAGCGTGATGGCGTGTTGCTCGGCAATCGCCACATCGAAATAACGGTCGGGGAAGCGTCTTTCGAATTCGACCATGCCCGATCCTTCGCGCATCGCCGGCGTGATGCCGATTACCCGCTCGTCCTGTTCCGCCATATCGCACAACCAGTCGCCAAAAATTTTCGAATAGGTCGCTCCCGGCGCCGGCTTTTTGTGGAACACGCCGGTCGCGGCATCGAACGGCCCGGGTCCGTGCCAGGTGATCGGGTCTGCCTCGGCCGGTTCATAGCCTTTGCCCTTGCGGGTGACGATGTGCAGAAACTGCGGGCCTTTGAGATCGCGAATGTTTCTTAGCGTGGAAATCAGGGTCGGCAGATCGTGGCCATCGATCGGCCCGATAAAATTCAGTCCCATTTCCTCGAACAGCGTGCCTGGCAACACCATGCCCTTGAAATGTTCTTCGGACCGCCTGGCCAGTTCCCAGACCGTCGGCATTCGTTCCAGCACTTTTTTGCTGCCCTCGCGCAGGTGTGAATAAATTCGGCCCGACAATATTCGCGCCAGGTAGTTGGACATCGCGCCGACGTTCTCGGATATGGACATGTCGTTGTCATTGAGGATGACCAGCAGATCGATGTCCAGCGACCCGGCGTGGTTCATCGCTTCGAAGGCCATGCCGCCGCTGAGTGCGCCATCGCCGATCACGGCGACCACCCGGCGATCCCCTTTTTGGTGCGCATTCGCGATCGCCATCCCCAGGGCAGCGCTGATCGAGGTGCTGGCATGACCGCCCCCGAAAGTGTCGTACTCGCTCTCTTCGCGTTTCGGGAACGGCGCCAGGCCGCCTTCTGTTTTTATCGTATGCAGCAGATCGCGCCGGCCGGTCAGCACTTTGTGCGGGTAGGCCTGATGACCGACATCCCAGACCAGCCGGTCGTGCGGCGTGTTGAAAACGTGGTGCAGGGCGACCGTCAACTCGACCGTGCCGAGGCCGGCTGCAAAATGCCCGCCCATGGTGCTGACGGTGTCGATCAGATAGGCGCGCAGCTCGTCGGTCAGCGTCTGTAATTCATCGGCGGACAGGCCGCGCAACACGGACGGATCGTCTATCCGCGACAACAACGGTTGTTGGTCTGCAGCGCTCATGGGTTAATCGTTTCCGTCGCCGGTTCTGTGGGGGCCTTTCGGCCGGGCTGGGCCGATTATCCGGCAGTTGTCCCGTGGTATACAAACACTATCTCGACACAGCAGTCGCTTAGCGTTGCCGGCTGACGATGTACTCGGCCAGTTCCTTGAGCCTGTCGGCCTTGCTGCCCATGGGTTCGAGTGCGGCACAGGCGCTGCTGGCGAGGTCGGCCGCCTTGCTTTCCGCAGCTTCCAGGCCAACCAGAGCCGGATAAGTCGCCTTTTCCAACGCCTGGTCCGCCCCGGCCGTTTTTCCCAGGGTCCGGCTGTCGCCGACCACATCGAGAATATCGTCCTTGATCTGGAACGCCAGCCCGATATCGCGGCCATACTGCGCCAGTCCCTGTGCCACCTCGGCGGGTAGTCCGGGACAGCAAAGCGCGGCCATTTTGACGCAGGCCTGGATCAGGCGACCGGTTTTCAGCAAATGCATTTGCTCCAGTTCTCCTAGACTGAGCACTTTCCCGGTCGCCTCGATATCGACGATCTGGCCACCGGCCATGCCCGAAGTACCCGCGGCCTCGGCGAGGCACCGGATGATCGCCAGCTTGCTCCGGGTGTCGCTCGGGCCCGGGCCGGGGCGGGAAAGTACGCTGAACGCGAGAACCTGCAAGGCGTCGCCGGCGAGGATCGCGGTCGCTTCATCGTAAGCGCGATGCAAGGTGGGTTTGCCGCGGCGGAAATCGTCATCGTCCATCGCTGGCAGGTCATCGTGGATCAGCGAATAAGCGTGGATCATTTCCACGGCGCAGGCCGGCCCGTCGAGTACCGACAGTTCGATCCCCAGCGATTCGCCGGTCAGGTATACCTGTAGCGGCCTGATGCGCTTACCGCCGCCAAGCACCGCGTAACGCATTGCCGCGTGCAACCGCTCCGGCGGTTCGCTCACCGGCGGCAGGTATTGCTCCAGCGCGTTTTCGACGCGCAGGCGATAGCCCTCGATGAGGCTGGTCAGGGGCGGTTCGTTCATTGGGGTCCGTTATTCGCCAGCTTCGTCGTAGGGCTCGGTGGTTTCCGTCTCGCTGCCCGCCAGCAGAATTTCCACCCGCTGCTCCGCCGCTTGCAATGCTTTCTGGCAGTTACGCGTCAGTTCGATACCGCGCTCGAATTGCTTGAGCGTCTCTTCCAGGGGCAGTTCGCCTCGTTCAAGGTTTTCGACCAGTGACTCTAGTTCCGCGAGGGCTTTTTCGAAGTCCGGTTGGCTGGTTTTCTTTGACAATGCTTGTCTCCTCAAACGGCCGAGCTTACCCTACACAGGCCCCGACTGGCGGTCAATGCAGGTGTTTGACAGCGGCCCGGCCAGCGGTTATATTTTCATTCTAGAATGATTCTAAATTGATGTTTACTCATCGAACTGCTCAGTTCAGGAGACCATTGTGGAACTCAAAGACAGTAGCTGAACAACCTCGCAGCTTGAGATCGGGCGGCCCCAAGTCCTGGGATGAGGAAGCCCTCAAAAAAGGAAACCACCCAGGTCTTCGAGATCTTCCATGGCTGCCGGATATGTTTGAAAAAGAAATGCAGAACACGATTGGAGAGATTATGACGAGCGAACAAAGCAAGTGCCCGGTGATGGGCACCACTCACCAGGCCGTTGGCGGCACAGCGAACCAACACTGGTGGCCGAACCAATTGAACCTGCGGATCCTCGGCCAGAACCACCCCCGGGCAGATCCCAACGGCGAGGAGTTCGACTACGCCGAGGAGTTCAAGAGCCTCGACTTCGAAGCCCTGGCGAAGGACGTCGATGCGCTGATGACCCAGTCGCAGGACTGGTGGCCGGCCGACTACGGCCACTACGGACCGCTCTTCATCCGGATGACGTGGCACGCCGCAGGTACGTACCGCATCGCCGACGGCCGTGGCGGCGGCGGCAGCGGTAACCAGCGCTTCGCCCCCCTCAACAGCTGGCCCGACAACGTGAACCTCGACAAGGCGCGCCAGCTGCTCTGGCCGATCAAGCAGAAGTACGGCCGGAAGATCTCGTGGGCCGACCTTCTGATCTTCACCGGAAACCGCGCCCTGGAGACGATGGGCTTCAAGACCTTCGGCTTCGGCGGCGGCCGCGAGGACATCTGGGCGCCCGAGGAGGACGTCTACTGGGGCCCGGAGCGGGAGTGGCTCGGCGACGAGCGCTACAGCGGCGACCGGGAGCTGGCGAATCCCCTCGGCGCCGTTCAGATGGGCCTGATCTACGTCAATCCGGAGGGGCCGAACGGTAACCCAGATCCGCTCGCTGCAGCAAAGGACATTCGAGAAACGTTCCGCCGCATGGCGATGAACGACGAGGAAACGGTTGCGCTCATTGCCGGCGGACACACGTTCGGCAAAACCCATGGTGCTGCCGCGGACCAGTACAAAGGTCCCGAACCCGAGGGTGCCAGCATCGAGGAGCAAGGCCTTGGCTGGAAGAGCAGCTATGGCAGCGGCAAAGCCGGCGATACGATCAGCAGCGGGCTCGAGGGCGCCTGGACCAACGATCCGATCACGTGGGACCACGGCTACTTCGAGAACCTGTTCAAGT
>JACZVC010000024.1 GCA_022572885.1 Pseudomonadota bacterium
ACCTGCGCCCGTTCATCGCTGTCGGGCCAGATCGCAGGATTCGTATGATTCAAATGAATAAAACGGATCTTTGACTTCTCTTTCGCCGGCAATTTTGCAAACCGTTGCATGCTGTGGGTGATAAACGGGTGCGGAAAGCCGCTCATATCTCGCCCGGGAATTTCGCCATCGGTAAAAAACGAGCCATCGAGATATGCCGCATCGACAGACGCGATCATGTCCTCGATATGGGTGCCGGCATCCTCCCATTCCTCCCAGCTATCGATATCGGGGATAAAAATCACGGACCGGTTCGGTCCCTCAATTCGAAAACCAACTGCCTCGGAATACTCCTGCCGATGTGGCACCAAGAATGGCGTCACCCGTAGCCGGTTGTTGAGGCGGATTACTTTGCGATCCTCAAGCCCCTGTATCACGATGTTCTGGTATTTGACCAGCTGGCTCCAGGGTCCGTTGCTACTGAGAAATTCCTGCATTCGCGGCATCGCAAACACCGGTACTTTCTTCGCGCCCATGGATTCGTGGCCGAGAAACATCAGGCCGGTGTAATGGCCAATATGCGCATGGGTCAGAAATATGCCTGCGATGCCCGGCTTGTCTGTTGCCGGAGCGAACTGATCCAGGTGGTGCAGTTGTTCGCGGAAATCGGGGGTTGCCTCGAATAACCATCGTTCCTGACTGACCGGGTCAACCAAGGCGAGACTGACGACCCGCCTTCTGAATTTATTATCAGCCCATCCCGGGTGCTCCTTGGTGCCGGCCTGCGGCGTGCCGCCATCTTGTGATATCCCCAGCACCACCAGGTATGGCGCAGCGTTTGTTTCCTTAGAATCTGCAGCCGCTAACGACGGCCCCAATAGCAGCACAAACAGACAAACAGCGATTTTCTTTGCTGGCAAAACCAGCAGCGAAAGGACTCTCACGTTGCGATAATCTCCATGGGGAATGATCGAATCATATCAGGGCCGCGATGGTCGAGTGAGCCGTCAACCCCGGTGCGTACACGATCGCAAAAGCCGGAATCGCTCCAGCAACAAAAAAGCGCCGTTGCCAGCGCCGTTAATGGTTTCTTTGCAGAGTTAGCTAGCGTTTCGCCGATTTTCTCAATCGCTCGAGCGATTTGAGCTGCGCCTGGATCTGGGCGAGTTCGGCCCTGGCATGGGCGATATCGAATTCGCTTTCCTGGTTGACCAGCGCTTCCTCCGCTTTCTGTTTGGCTTCAAGCGCTGCCGCCTCATCGATGTCCTTGGCTCGCAGGGCAGTGTCGGCGAGTATGGTGACCAGGTGCGGTTGCACTTCGATGCTACCGCCCGAGACATAGAAGAAATGCTCCTCGCCATCGGGCGTCTGTATGCGAACTTCGCCGGGTTTCAGGCCGGTCAGCAAGGGCGCGTGACGCGGCGCGATGCCGATTTCGCCCATCTGGGCCGGCGCGAAAACCATGGTGGCATAGCCGGAGAAAATTTCTCCTTCCGCACTGACGATGTTGACTTCAATTTTTTTCATGCCGCGACCTTGGCTGCATTACCTCAGCTTCTTGGCGTTCTCCACGACTTCGTCGATATTGCCGGCCATGTAGAAAGCCTGTTCGGCAAGGCTGTCGTAATCACCGTTGATAATACCCTTGAAACCCCGAACGGTTTCGGCCAGCGGCACATACTTGCCCTCGGAACCGGTAAAGGTCTCGGCGACGAAGAATGGCTGCGACAGGAAGCGCTGGATTTTGCGGGCCCTGGTGACGCTGAGCTTGTCCTCTTCGGACAACTCGTCCATACCCAGGATCGCGATAATGTCCTGCAGCTCCTTATAGCGTTGCAGGATGCTCTGCACCTCACGTGCAGTATCATAATGTTCCTGACCCACCACATTGGGATCGAGCAGGCGCGACGTCGAGTCCAGCGGATCCACGGCCGGGTAAATACCCAGCTCGGCAATCTGGCGGGAAAGAACCAGGGTCGCGTCCAGGTGAGCAAAAGTCGTCGCCGGCGACGGGTCGGTCAGGTCATCGGCAGGAACATAAATCGCCTGGAAGGAAGTAATCGAACCGTCCTTGGTCGAAGTAATGCGCTCCTGTAATACCCCCATTTCCTCGGCCAGCGTCGGCTGGTAGCCCACGGCAGAGGGCATCCGACCGAGCAACGCGGATACTTCCGTCCCCGCCAGCGTGTAGCGATAAATGTTGTCGATGAACATCAGCACGTCGCGGCCTTCGTCGCGGAAATTTTCGGCGATAGTCAGACCGGAAAGGGCGACCCGCAAGCGGTTGCCCGGCGGCTCGTTCATCTGCCCATAGACCAGCGATACCTTGTTCAGGACATCCGCGTCCTTCATCTCGTAATAGAAGTCGTTCCCCTCGCGGGTCCGCTCGCCAACGCCGGCGAACACCGAATAACCGCTGTGCTCGTGGGCGATGTTACGAATCAGTTCCATCAGCGCCACGGTCTTGCCAACACCGGCGCCACCGAACAAGCCGATTTTGCCGCCCTTCGCGATGGGCATGATCAAGTCGATGACCTTGATACCGGTTTCCATGATTTCCACCGAAATAGCCTGATCCTCATAGCTCGGTGGATCGCGGTGAATCGGCAGACGGACATCGGTGTCGATCGGCCCGGCCTCGTCTATGGGATTGCCAAGCACGTCCATCACCCGGCCCAGAGTCGCTTCACCGACCGGAACCGTAATCGGACCGCCGGTGTTGCTCACCGCCATCCCGCGCTTGAGACCTTCACTGGGACCCATCGCGATCGCGCGTACGACGCCATCGCCAAGTTGCTGCTGCACTTCCAGCGTCAGATCCGTCTCTGCCAGGTGAAGCGCGTCATAGACTTTCGGAATCGCCTCCCGCGGAAATTCCACGTCGACCACCGCGCCGATGATTTGCACCGTCTTGCCAATACTCATGCTCTGTTCCTCAACTTTTGTACTGCAGGTGAACGGCTAAACCGCCGCCGCGCCACCAACGATTTCTGAAATTTCCTGGGTGATCGAAGCCTGCCGCGCCTTGTTATAAATCAATTGCAGGTTATCGATAATATCGCCCGCGTTGTCGGTCGCCGCCTTCATCGCCACCATCCTGGCGGCCTGCTCGCAAGCCAGGTTGTCCAGCGCGCCCCGATAAACCTGCGATTCGATGTAACGCATCAGGACGCCTTCGAGCAGATCGCGCGCATCGGGCTCATAAATATAGTCCCAGTGAGCCTGCAATTCCTTTGCATCCATCGGCTCCACCGGCAACAGCGTTGCCACCGCCGGGCGCTGACTCATCGTGTTGATAAATTCGTTATGCACCAGGAACAACCGGTCTATGGTTCCCTCGGTGTAACTATCGAGCATGACCTTGATCGCACCGATCAGATCGGCGACATGCGGCGTATCGCCGAGATGAGTGACCTGCGACACGATCTTCGCGCCGAAACGCCGGAAAAACGCCACGCCCTTGGCGCCGATCAAACTCAACTCCAGCTGCGCCCCTTTAGCCTGCCATTCCCCCATGTGGTCGATCGCCGCCTTGAACATATTGGTATTCAGCCCGCCGCAGAGCCCGCGATCGGTCGAAATAATGATATAGCCGACCCGCTTCACTTCGCGGGTCACCAGATAGGGGTGCTTGTAATCGGGGTTGGCCTGGGTCAGGTGACCGATGACCGTGCGAATCCGCTCCGCATACGGACGAGACGCCGCCATCCGCTCCTGCGCCTTGCGCATCTTGCTGGCGGCGACCATCTCCATCGCCTTGGTGATCTTCTGAATGTTTTTGATACTCTTGATCTTGGTGCGAATTTCTTTTGCGGCTGACATCGGATACCCCGCCTAGTAGGCGCCATTCACCTTGAAATCTTCGATGGCCTTGCGCAAGCCATTGGCGATGTCGTCGTCGTAATCGCCGGTCGCGTTGATGGTGTCCATCAACTCGGTGTGATTGGCGCGCACATAGGCATGCAGCGCAGCTTCGTAATCGACGACTTTCTTCACATCGACTTCATCGATAAATCCTTCGTTGACCGCAAACAGCGAAACCGCCATGTCGGCAACCGTCAACGGCGCGTACTGCTTCTGCTTCATCAGCTCGGTCACCCGTTGCCCGCGTTCGAGCTGCCGGCGAGTGGTCTCATCGAGGTCAGAGGCGAACTGCGCAAATGCCGCCAGTTCACGATACTGCGCCAGCGCCAGGCGCACGCCGCCACCGAGTTTCTTGATGATCGTGGTCTGGGCGGCGCCACCGACCCGCGACACCGAGAGACCGGCATTGATCGCCGGGCGAATGCCGGCGTTGAACAGATCGCTCTCCAGGAAGATCTGGCCGTCGGTGATGGAAATCACGTTGGTCGGGACGAAGGCCGACACGTCACCAGCCTGAGTTTCGATGATCGGCAACGCCGTCAGCGAACCGGTCTTGCCCTTGACCTTGCCGCCGGTCGCTTTTTCGACGAACTCGGCGTTGACCCGCGCGGCGCGTTCCAGCAAACGCGAATGTAGGTAAAAAACGTCACCCGGATAAGCCTCGCGACCCGGCGGGCGGCGCAGCAACAGCGACACCTGGCGATAGGCCCAGGCCTGCTTGGTCAGGTCGTCGTAAATGATCAACGCATCTTCGCCACGATCGCGGAAATACTCACCCATCGCACAACCGGCATACGGGGCGATGTACTGCATCGCGGCCGATTCGGCTGCCGGCGCCGCGACGACAATGGTGTGTTCCATGGCGCCATGCTCTTCCAGTTTGTGCACTACACCGACGATGGACGAGTTCTTTTGTCCGATCGCGACATAAATACATTTAATGCCCGTGCCTTTCTGGTTGATGATGGTATCGATCGCAAGCGCGGTCTTGCCGGTCTGGCGATCGCCGATGATCAGTTCGCGCTGGCCGCGGCCGATCGGCACCATCGAGTCGATCGCCTTCAGCCCGGTTTGCACCGGCTGGTCGACCGACTGGCGCCAGATCACGCCGGGCGCAACTTTTTCGATCGGCTCGAAACGCTTGCAATCGATCGCGCCCTTGCCGTCGACCGGCTGTCCCAGCGAGTTGACCACGCGCCCGAGCAGGGCTTCGCCAACCGGTACTTCGAGAATTCGGCCGGTGGTCTTGACCGTGTCGCCTTCGGTTATGTGCCGGTAACTGCCAAGCACCACGGCGCCGACCGAGTCCTGTTCGAGATTCAAGGCAATGCCAAAGGTTTCACCCGGAAACTCGAGCATTTCACCGTAGCTGGCGTTGGCCAGCCCGTGAATACGGACAATACCATCGGTCACCGTGACCACGGTTCCTTCATTACGGGCTTCCGTGCCGGTCTGGAATTTTTCGATCTTTTCCTTGATCAGATCGCTGATCTCAGATGCCTTGATAGACATAAAACAAACCTCTTAATGCATCAGCTCGGTTGCCAGCCGCGCAAGGCGGCCGCTCAACGAGCCATCGATAACCAAATCCCCGGCACGTATCACCGCACCACCAATAAGACTTTCATCAATCTCGCAATGCAGCCGGACATCGCGTCCCAGTCGTTTCCTCAGCGCGGCGGCAATTTTGTCCTGCTGCGCCTGATCAACCGGCAACGCCGAAATCAGCGACACGTCGACAGAGTTTTCATACTCCGCACGCAGCGCTTCAAACAAGGTGACAATCTCCGGCAGCACATTCAGCCTGCGGTACTGCGTCAATACGCGGATAAAATTGCCGGCCAGTTCATCGGCCTCGTCAGCGCAGAGCTCGACGATCAGATCGGCCAGCTCTGCACGGGCCACCCGCGGACTGTTCAACAAACCGGCAACCCGCGGATCGCTGACTGCGCTGGCGGTATTGCCGAGGAACTCCGACCACTGTGCGAGCTTTTCCCGTTCGCAGGCGAGCGCAAACACCGCTTTCGCGTAAGGACGCGCAATTGTGACTTTCTCAACCATTACCTGTTCCCTAGGTCAGGCCTCAGAGCTCGGCAACCAGTTTGTCGAGCAAATCGGCATGGGTCTTTTTGTCGACTTCGCGGTTTAGCAGTTTGCTGGCGCCGGCAATTGCGATGCTGGCAATCTCGCCACGCAAGCTGTCTTTTGCGCGGTTCGACTCTTGCTCGATTTCGGAACGCGCCGCTTCGACCAGGCGTTTGCCCTCGGTCACGGCGTCGCTCTTCGCATCGGCCATGACCTGGTTGGCCCGCTGGCTCGCCTGATCCACGATCTCGAGCGCCCGTTCGCGAGCCTCCGCGATAATAGCCTCCGATTTTTCAGTCGCTGCCGCCAGTTCCGTATGCGCCTTATCCGAAGCCGCTATGCCGTCGGCAACGCTTTGTCGCCGCTCTTCCAGAGCCTGCATGATGGGCGGCCAGATGAACTTCATGCAAAAATACACGAAGACGATCATGGCTATGGTCTGGCCGATAATGGTCGCGTTGATATCCACCTGATGGCTCCTGCTTATGGTTTGATGTAACGGGCGTATCGCCGTCTAACCACCGAGTGCCTGCTGCAGCTGGCCAATGAACGGGTTGGCAAAGGCAAAATACAGCCCGATACCCACGCCGATCATGGCAACGGCGTCGAGCAGCGCAACCACGATAAACATTTTTACCTGCAGCATCGGCACCAACTCAGGCTGGCGCGCGGCGCCTTCGAGGAAGCGGCCACCCAACAGCCCCATACCAATACCTACGCCCAGGGCGCCCATACCGATCAGGATTGCGACGGCGATCGCGGTCAATCCAATTACGAGTTCCATTAATTTCTCCTGCTTGCAAAATCGAACTAAAAAAATCAAAAATGGTTAAATCAATCAGTGCTCTTCTTGTGCCAGGCTTAGATAAACTATGGTCAACATCATAAAAATAAAGGCCTGGAGCACAATAATAAGTATGTGGAACACCGCCCACATGAAATGCAGCGGTAGCTGATACCAGCCCAGCAGCGCGATCAGAATAAAAATCAATTCGCCGGCATAGAGGTTGCCAAACAACCGCAACGACAACGATATGGGCTTGGCGATCAGCGAGATCCCCTCGAGGATCAGGTTGAACGGGATCGCGGCCCAGTGATTGAACGGCTGCAGCGTCAGTTCTTTTGTGAATCCTTTTACGCCCTTGATCTTGATGCTGTAGTAGATAATCAGCACGAAAACCGAAATCGACATCGCGAAGGTAATGTTGACATCGGTGGTCGGCACGACCTTGAGATAGGGGATGCCCATGAGCTGGGCAATCCCGGGCAACCAGTCGACCGGTATCAGGTCCATCACGTTCATCAGGAACACCCAGACGAAAATCGTCAGGCCCAGCGGCGCGATCAGTTTGCTTTTGCCGTGGAAAGTGTCGCGTACGCTGCCATCGACAAACTCGACCAGCACTTCGACCAGCGCCTGGAACCTGGACGGCACGCCTGAGTTGGCTTTTTTCGCGACCTGTCGAAAAGAGATCAGGAACAACAAGCCCAGAAATACAGAGAAGAACATCGAATCGACATTGAGCGTCCAGAAATTACCGCTGCAATGGTTCCAGACCCACTGGTCCTCGACCCTGCAAACTTGCAGGTTCTGCAGATGGTGCTGTATGTATTCGCCTGCGGATTGGCCTTCAGTCGCCATTCTTGTCCCTTTGCTCAGGCATCGTGGCCCGATGCCTCAAATCCCGTCTTGTCCAGTCTCAGTGCCACCCACATCACGCTCTGGGTAGCGATAAACCCGGCGAAAAGCCAGCCTGCCGCCAGTGGCTTGACCAGCGTGAACGCCACGATGAACAGCATCGCGCTGAGCATCATTTTCCCTGCTTCGCCCGCGTATATGCCGCGTACCAGCGCCCTCGGCTCGCGCTTCATGCCAGCCGCAATAATCCTCAAAGCCAGAAATGTGTTTGGTAGCAGGCAAATCATGCCGCCAATCAGACCGGAATAGGCCGCAGTCCTCCCTGCGGACAAGCCACCGATCGCTGCCAGCAAAAGACTGACGCCCAATTGGGCGGCGAGTATCCCGAACATCGCCTTGGCGGCGCTGGCCGAATTGCTGGTGCTGCTCGCATGCGGAGCATCGGCGCTCACGAATTCCCCTGGTACATCCCCGAATATCGGCCCGGGCCGTGCCCGGGTACATAAAAACGCCACCACCGATAGTCTTTCAATACGGCGTGTGGCGTCCTGTTTTCCCCCTGATTGTCACCTGCCCCAGGGGGTGGCTCAAAGCCGCACTATTATAGTGGCGACCTTTTGGGCTGGCAACAAAACGGCGATTTATTTGATGTGCGCGAGGATCCCTTCAAGTTCGTCCAGGCTGTTGTAGCTGACCACCAGCTTGCCTTTGCCTTTAGCGCCATGGCTGAGACTGACCCTCGCGCCGAGCTTCTCGCTCAGCTCGGTCTCCAGGCGAACGATATTCGGGTCGCGTCGCTCCGGTTTCCGGTCTTTTTTGCCGCTGAGCAGGCGGCGCACCAGGGCCTCGGTTTCCCTGACCGACAGCCCTTTTTTCGCGACCAGCAAGCCGACCTCGGTCTGTTGGCGCTGGGTCGGCAAACCCAGCAAGGCCCTGGCGTGACCCATATCCAGTTCCCGGGCCATCAGCAGTTTTTTGAGTGGCGCGCCAAGATCGAGCAGCCGCAGCAAGTTGCTGACCGCCGCCCGGGACCGGCCGATGGCATCGGCGGCCTGCTGGTGGGTCATGTCGAACTCGCGGATGAGCCGATCCAGCGCCAGTGCCTCTTCCAGCGGGTTCAGATCTTCGCGCTGGATGTTTTCGATCAGCGCCATGGCAATCGCCGCCTTATCGGGAATCCGCCGAACGAGGCTGGCGATTTCCTGCAGACCCGCCATTTGTGCCGCACGCCAACGGCGCTCACCCGCGATAATCTCGAACTGCTCGCCATCGCCAAGCGGCCGAACCAGGATCGGCTGCACCAGGCCCTGCGCACGAATCGAATCGGCCAGCTCCCGCAGCGTGTCCTCGCGCATATCCTGACGCGGCTGGTACGGGCCGGGCCTGATCAGGTCGATCGGCAAGGTACGCAGGCTTTCACCGTCGCCATCCGCCGGCGCGGCGCCGGTCAATAACAAATCCAGGCCGCGGCCCAGCCCCCTGCGTTTCGCCGTCATCAACTCCTGCCCCTTGTATAGCCATTCATCGCGAAGAGTCCTCTTTAATCTACGCCGTACTCACCATAGTCTGCCGTTCTTCGTGGCGGCGATTGATTTCTCCGGCCAGCGCCAGGTAGGCCATCGCGCCACGCGATTTCTTGTCGTGATAAAGGACCGGGAGACCGAAGCTCGGCGCCTCCGCCAACCTGATGTTGCGCGGGATCACGGTGCGAAATACCTTGTCCTTGAAATGCAGGATCAACTGCCCCGATACATCGTTTGCGAGATTATTGCGCGGGTCGTACATACAGCGAAGCACGCCTTCGATGCGAAGTTCGGAGTTGACCGTCTCGCGGATCCGCTCGATGGTCCTGACCAGGCTGGATAATCCCTCCATTGCGTAATACTCGCACTGCATCGGGATCAGCACGCTATCTGCGGCGGTCAGCGCATTGACCGTGAGCATGTTTATTGATGGCGGACAGTCAATAATGATGTAGTCATAGTCATCGGCCAGCGGTTCCAGCGCCTTGCGCAGTCTCAATTCGCGGCCATATTCGTTGAGCAGCTTGACCTCGGCGGCAGTCAGGCTCTCGTTGCCCGGCAAGACGTCGAACCGCGCGTCCTCGATGTTTTGTATGGCGTCTCTCGCAACGCACTCGCCCATCAGTACTTCATAGGCCCCCTGCTCCAGTTTGTACTTGTCCACGCCGGCGCCCATGGTGGCGTTGCCCTGCGGATCGACATCCACCAGTAAAACGCGGCGTTTTGTCGCCGCCAGCGACGCCGTCAGATTGACGGCCGTCGTGGTCTTGCCGACGCCGCCCTTCTGATTCGCAATCGCTATGATTCGTGCCATATCCGTTTCGGATCCTTTGTCTATTCCCGACCGAAAACCAGTAGATGCCGCTCCGCCACAAGCCCGGGTATCACCAGTTTTTCCGCATGCTGCAGCCGCCATCCGTCGGGCAGCATGCTCAGTTCGTCATGGGGCATTTTCCCTTTCATTGCCAGCAGACTACCCCGATCGGCGAGCAGATGTCCTGCCGCTGCCACAAATTTGTCCAGACTGGAAAATGCCCTTGCGGTAATGGTCGAATACGGCGGCACCTCGTCTGAGGTCACAAGATAATCCTCAACGCGCCGGTTTTCTACCTGCACGTTGGCGAGCCCGAGTTCGACCACGGCCTGGGTCAGAAAACGGCAGCGTTTGGCTGCGCTGTCGAGCAGTACGAAGGACCGGTGCGGTTCAGCGATCGCCAGCGGGATACCCGGCAGCCCCGCGCCGGATCCGACATCCAGGATCCGCTCGCCAGCCAGCCACGGCCTGATTGCCAGGCTGTCCAGCAGGTGGGCCGCGACCATTTCATCGATTTCCCGGACCGCGGTCAGATTGATTGTGCGGTTCCAGCGCTGCAAGAGTTCGAGAAAGCGAAGCAGTTTTTGTTCGGCGCCCTCCGGCAAGGTCTGGCCCAGCTCCGCCAATCCATGCCGCAACTCTTGCGTGATCGTCATTATTGGCGCGCTACCGCCAGCAAGCCTTCCGGGTCATGCAGCACAAAATCTTTGAGTTCCCCGCTTTCGAGATCCAGCATGCGAACGCGGTGATTGTTGGTGTCGGCAATGTAAAGATACTGTCCGGCAACGCTCAGACCACCCGGTTCCTCCAGGGTCGGCTCCCCCGGCGTCAGGCTGACGACCGCCAGGCTGTCCGGATCCAGGCGTTTGATCTTGCTGTTGTAGGTATCGGCGATATAGATCACACCCGCGTTCCAGTCCACGCCGAGCGGGTGTTGCAATTTGGCTTTGCGGCCGCGGCCGTCGACATCGCCAAAATCAAACAGGCCGGTTCCAATCAGGGTATGCAATCTGCCACCGCCGTCCAGATCCGCGCTGCGGATCGCGCTTGCCTCGCTATCGGCGATATACAGATTCTCACCATCGGTGGCCAGCCCGCTTGGCTGGTTGAGCCCCGCGGAAAGCAATTTTCCATCCTTGAGCTGCTCGCGTCGCGAACCGGCAAAGGCTTTTAGCCGGCCACTCGCCGGATCGAGGGTCCAGACCTGGTGCTGTCCCGCCATCGCAATATAGACGGTGTCACCGACGCGCAACAGGTCCCACGGAGAATTCAAACCGTCGCCGGGACCCGCGAGGTTGTCGAACATATAGGCTTGCCGGCCGTTTCCCGCGACTGTAGCCACCGTTTTTCCGGCGAGGTCTATCCGGCGAATCGCATGATTTTCCGTGTCCGCCAATAACAAGGTGTCCTTGTCCAGCAAGGTCATGCCCTGTGGCAGACGAAAACGGGCTTCGCCAAAGCCACCATCGGCATAACCCGCCTGGCCGCTGCCGATAAGCTGCTGCACCCGCCCGTCCAGACCGGCAACCACGATGCGATGGTGCCCGGTATCCGCGATAAACAAGCGGCCGTTTGCGGTATCGACCAGCACCTTGCCGGGGAAACTCAGCTGGCCTCCCGCCCGTTCCTCGACTACCAGGCTCAGTACGGAACGGTCGATCTCAAATTCATCCACCAGCCCGCCGATGACCGTATCCAGCAAATCGTAATGCCCCTCCCCGGATACCTGGCCAACAATGTTGCCGGCCGGGTCGATCACCACCAGCGTCGGCCACGCGCGGGCGCCATAGGCCTTCCAGATCTCGAAATCCTTGTCGTTAACGACCGGGTGCATAATTTGGTAGCGTTGCACGAAACGCCTGATTGCCGCGGTCCTGGATTCACGCTCGAATTTGCCGGAATGCACGCCGATGACAACCAGCTCCTCAGCGTATTTCTCCTCCAGCCGTTTCAGATCGGGGATGATATGCAGGCAGTTGATACAACCATAGGTCCAGAAATCCAGCAATATCACCTTGCCTCCGAGCTGTTCAATGCTTAGCTCACGGCCGCCGGTGTTCAACCAGTCCATGGCGGATGGAAACTCAGGCGCCGGGTTTACGCCCGCGAAGGTTCGCATTTCGTCCGCGCCGGCCTGGCTGGACTCCTGCCATTGCGAGAAACCCCAGGCCGTCAGCATCGCGACAACGACAAACGCCCCGATCGCAGCCAGCAGTCGATTTATCGCATTGATCAATGAATCACTCTCCAGGCTTCATCAAAAAAACGGGGCGAAACCGGTCCGGCAACAAGCTCCACCCGGCGCCGACCGCCATCGTGAAGCAAGCGAGTTCAGGCCTTGACCATCATCGCCATGAAATCCGATACCGCCATGGCGGACAAGCGCTGCGGCTCGGCAAAAAGCGCATTCAATGCCCGGCACTGGCCTGCGTCCAACTGCTCCGCCGCCGAGTGTTCGAATTTCTTGACCAGCACCGGAATTCCTTCTTCGCGGCGCTTGCGATGGCCGATTGGGAATTCCACCGCGACCCGATCGGTACTACTGCCATCCTTAAAGAAGACCTGCAAAGCGTTGCCAATATAACGCCGCTCGGAATCGAAATACGAAGTCGTGAAATCCTTGTTTTCCACAACCTCCATGCTATCTCGCAGCGCGTCGATGCGCGGGTCCGCGGCAACATCGTCTTCATAATCGGCCGCGACCAGCCGACCGAAGACCAGCGGAATAGCCACCATGTACTGAATACAGTGGTCACGATCCGCCGGGTTATCCAGCGGGCCGGTCTTGTCGATGATGCGGATACCTGGCTCCTGCGTTTCAATGACGATTTTTTCGACCTCGCCGAGCCGGTCCTTGACCTGCCCATGCAGAGCCATCGCGCATTCGACCGCGGTTTGCGCATGGAACTCGGCCGGGAAAGATATCTTGAACAGGATATTCTCCATGACATAGCTGCCGAAATCCTGCGGCAGGCTGAATTCCTTCCCCTTGAAAAGCACGTCGAAATAGCCCCAACCCGGTGCGCTCAGCGCCGATGGGTAGCCCATTTCGCCGGTCATCGCCATCAATGCCAGGCGCACGCCGCGGCTGGTCGCATCGCCGGCCGCCCAGCTTTTTCTCGATCCGGTATTGGGCGCATGCCGGTAGCTGCGCAATGCGCCGCCGTCGATCCAGGCATTGGATAGCGCATTGACGATCGTGTCCCGATCGCCACCGAGCATATGCGTTACCACTGCGGTCGTGGCCACCCGCACCAGCAGCACATGATCGAGACCAACCCGGTTGTAACTGTTCTCCAGCGCCAGCACGCCCTGTATTTCGTGCGCCTTGATCATCGCGGTCAGCAGGTCATGGATGGTCAATGGGTCTTTGCCATGCGCCTCGGCCTGGCGGCTCAGGTAATCGGCCGTGGCCAGGATGCCGCCGAGATTGTCCGATGGATGCCCCCATTCAGCCGCCAGCCAGGTGTCGTTGAAGTCCAGCCAGCGGATCAGCGCACCGATATTGAACGCCGCCATGACCGGCTCCAGCTCGAAACTCGTTCCGGGCACGCGCGCGCCACCGGGCAGCGTGGCGCCGGGGACGATGGGCCCAAGCAGCTTGGTGCAGGCCGGGTATGACAAGGCCTGGAAACCGCAGGCCAGCGTGTCCATCAGGCAATAACGCGCGGTGTCGAAGGCCAATTCGCTGTCGATCCGGTAATCACAGACATAGTCCGCGATTTTTCTCAACACCAGGTCGGGCTCCGGCCGTTTGGCGGAACGGATATCACTGGAAGACATTATTGCTCCTGAAGACGACCGGGCGGCGAGCCCGGTCTGGACAAAAATCAATCACGTTCTTCGACGGGCATCCATTGGCGCAATCCCGGACCAATGTAATCCGCAGCCGGGCGAATCAGCCGGTTGTCGGCGCGTTGCTCCATGATATGGGCGGACCAGCCGGTGATGCGCGAACAGACGAAGATCGGCGTGAACAGTTGCGTCGGGATACCCATGAAATGGTAGGCCGTCGCCGAGTAGAAATCTGCATTGGGGAACAGTTTCTTTTCGTCCCACATCACCTTGTCGATCGCCTCGGACACGGCAAACAAACGCGTATCGCCAACTTCCTCCGACAATTGCCGAGACAGTTCCTTGATCACGACGTTACGCGGGTCCGAAGTCTTATAGACACGGTGGCCAAAACCCATGATTTTCTCTTTCTGCGCAAGCGCCTCGTGGATACCCTCGGTAGCCTGTTCCGCGTTGTCGAAGCGCTCGATCAACGCCATCGCGGCTTCGTTGGCGCCGCCGTGCAGTGGTCCGCGCAAGGCGCCAATTGCACCGGCAACGGCAGAGTGGAAATCGGACAGTGTCGCGGCAATGACGCGGGCAGCAAAAGTCGATGCATTGAACTCGTGTTCCGCGTACAAAATCAGTGAGATATCCAGCACCCGGCGATGGAAATCACCGGGCGGCTTGCCGTGCAACAGGTGCAGGAAATGACCGGCGACCGAATCGTCATCGGTTTCCGTGTCGATACGCACGCCATCGGTGTGATAGCGATGCCAGTACATCAGCATCGACGGAAAACAGGCGAGCAAGCGGTCAGCGACGTCCGTCTGATTGGAGAAATCTCCTTCGGGCTCAAGGTTTCCCAAAACCGAGCACCCGGTACGCAACACGTCCATCGGGTGGCAATCCGCCGGCGTGTTCTCCAGAACGTCCTTTAGCGCCTGCGGCAGGCCCCGCATGCCCTGGAGTTTGCCCAGGTAGGTGTCGAGCTGGCCGCGGTTCGGCAGATCACCATGATGCAACAGGTAGGCAACTTCGTCGAAGGTGGCGTTTTTCGCCATGTCCTCGATGTCGTATCCGCGGTAAGTCAGCCCGGCGCCTTCCTTGCCGACGGTGGCAATCGCCGTTTCCCCGGCGATTATGTCGGCCAGACCGCCAGCGCTTTTCTTGTCACTCATTCTTGTTCTCCAATCGGCAGGGTCCTGGCGTCACGACTTCTCTGCGGCAAACAGCTCGTCCAGCTTGCGCTCGTATTCGTGATAGTCCAGAACTTCGTACAACTCATCGCGGGTCTGCATGGCATCGGTACAGGTTTTTTGCGTGCCTTGTTTACGCAAGGCACTGTACACTTTCTCGGCGGCCTTGCTCATGGCCCGGAAGGCGGATAACGGATACAAGGCGAGCCTTACGCCCGCATCGGCAAGTTCGGCAACGGTAAATAGCGGCGTTTTGCCAAACTCGGTGATGTTGGCCAGCACGGGCACGCCGACCTGGGCCGCGAACTCCCGATATTCATCCAGCTCGGTCAGCGCTTCGGCAAAAATCATATCGGCGCCCGCTTCCACATAGTGCATCGCCCGGTCGATCGCGGCCTGCTGACCTTCCACCGCGTGGGCATCGGTGCGCGCCATGACAACGAAACGATCGTCCGGCCGGCCATCCACCGCCGCCTTGATCCGGTCGGCCATTTCAGCGGCCGCGACCAGTTCCTTGCCCGGCCTGTGGCCACAACGCTTGGCGCCAACCTGATCTTCCATGTGCATGCCGGCCGCACCGGCCACACACAAATCGTGTGCCGTGCGCGCAATCATAAATGCCTGGCCCCAGCCGGTATCGGCATCCACCAGCAATGGCAGTTCGACTGCGCCGCAGATTCTGCGAACGTCCTCGCAGACATCGTTGAGGCTGGTGATACCCAGATCGGGAAAGCCGAAAGAAGCGTTGGCGACACCGGCGCCAGACAGGTAGATCGCTTTAAAACCGGATTTTCTTGCCTGCAATGCGCTAAACGCATTGATGGTACCCACGACCTGGAGCGGGCTTTCTTCGCCCATGGCCTGCCAGAGACTGTCACCCGCTGAATGAATTGTGCTCATGTTGTCGTCATCTCCGGTCTGCCGCCGCTGATTCAACGGTGTTGCGAAAAGGGCGGTTATGTTAGCGCAGCGGAGTGCCGTTTCCCAAATGCAGGGGTGCGGCTTACGGTTTACGCAATTTTGACGACGCTGCGGCCGATATTTTTGCCCCGCAGGTAATCGTCGAATTCGCCGGCTAACTGATCGAAGGCTATAACCCGCGTGCAAATACGCTCCAGATGGGCCGGCCTGAGATCACCGGCCAGGCGCTGCCATATTTTCAGGCGCAGCTCTCGCGGCGTCGCCATCGAATTGATCCCCAGCAGGTTTATCCCGCGCAATATGAACGGCATCACCGTGGTATGGAGTTCGTGACCGCCGACAAGCCCAATGCTGGCGATGCTTCCCCACCAGTTCATCGTGCGGGTCAGCCAGGTCAGCATCTCGCCACCGACATTATCCACTGCGCCGGCCCAGATCGCCTTTTCCAATGCCCGGCTGCCGAAATCGATTTCCTCGCGCAGCAAAATCTCAGTGGCGCCCAGCGTCTCCAGATAGGGCAGAGCGTCAGCTTTGCCGGTTACCGCGGTGACCCGGTAACCCGCGCCGGCCAGCATGTCCACCGCCAGGCTGCCCACACCACCGGTGGCGCCGGTTACGACCACCGGTCCGTCACCTGGAACCAGCCCGTTGCGTTCCATGCGGGTAATTGCCAGGGCCGCGGTAAACCCCGCGGTACCCAGCGTCATCGCCTGTGCCTCACTGAGGCCGCCGGGAAGCGGAATCACGCTGTCGCCTTTGACACGGACGATCTCGGCATAGCCACCATCAAATTCTTCACCCAGTCCACAACCGGTAACCACGACCTTGTCGCCTGCTGAATAGCGGCTGTCATCGCTGTGGATAACCGTGCCGGCCACATCGATGCCGCCGACCAGCGGGAATTTCCGCAGGATTTTGCCGACGCCAGTCGCCGCCAGCGCATCCTTGTAGTTGATGCTTGAGAAAGACGAGCGGATAACGACCTCGCCTGCGCTCAGATCATCCAGGGTCAGGGTTTCAAACCTGCCGCTGACTTTTCCATCATCGTTGTGAATTCGAAAGGCTTTGAATGTTTCCATAATGGGTCTCCGGCCAGGAGTCTGACTAACGGCTAGCCATTCGTCTTGCGATCCAGCCAGTATTCCAGCCCCTGCGCGTTGAGTTCAATGTCCGGGTCAAGCAGGCGGTGCCTTTCTGCCTGGCCCAGGCCGCAGCCATGCTGATCCAGGCGCAGGCCCAGATAGTCGTACAATGCGCTGACCATCGCGCTGTGCCGATCATCGCTGTCCGCATGCTGGTGGGTGATCTCAACAAAGGCGTCGATATCGGCATGTAAATCGCGCGCCAGTTTTTCCGGTGATGACACGGCGCTGTAATGGGTCAGAAACATTCGGCTGACCTGGTAACTCAACAGCCGGTCTATGGACGCATGTGCAGCTTCGGGGTCGAAGTGTATCGGTGTAGTCGTGGGCATGATGAAGGCACCGGCCGCGGTATCGAACTCGCGATAGGACACGCCAAAACTGTCGCCGCTAAAGATCGCATCTGCTTCCCGATCCACGATGCAATAATGATGCAGAGCATGGCCGGGCGTGTGCAGGAATTCCAGCTCGCGATCGGCGAGTTTCAGTTTTTCCCCGTCTTCGACCACGCGGATTCGATCCTCGGGGATCGGCAGCAATTCACCATACAGTTGCCGGTACATCTTTTCGCCATAAACGGCGATGCTGCCGGCGATCAGTTTCGTTGGATCGATCATGTGCCTTTTGCCACGCGGATGCACCACCAGGGTCGCGTTGGGTAATGCATGCATCAACCGGCCAGCGCCGCCAGCATGGTCGAGATGGATATGGGTTAGCAGGACATATTCAACATCCGCAGGGCTCAGCCCGCAACGACCCAGCGCCGCCAGCAACAGCGGCACCGAATGCGCGGTGCCGGTGTCCACGAACGCACCCCGACCTCGATGCACGAGCAGATGGCTGGCATCCATTCGCGGCCTGAGATAACCGGTATCGATGGCGAAAACGCCGTTGCCCTGATCAATGATGTCTGGCCTCGGCTCGCTGATCTTTGCTGTCATTTCGGCTGGGTACTCTTCAAAAACAAAAAAGCCGGCTGTCCGCAGCCGACTTTTTTCTCGGGCGAACATGCATTACCGGCTCAGCGTGAACAGGCCCTCCTGCGCCGCGTAGTACGCGGCCAGATCGGCAATGTCTGCGTCGCTAAGCGTAGCCACAAAGGCAGCCATGATCGGGTTGCTTCTTTCGCCGCTGCGGTAGGCCTTGAGAGTGTGTTCAAGGTAGTCCTGATGCTGACCCGCGAGGACCGGGTAGTCCGGCATGACCGATTCCCCGCTCACACCGTGGCAACTGGCACAAACCACCGACTTTTGCTTGCCCTCGACCGCGTCGCCATCGGCAGCGGCTGCAGCGCAAATCAGCATGGCTCCGGCCAGTGCCGCGAAAATCCGAACCCCGTGTTTTCTCATTTTTATCATCCCCTCAGTCATCGAACCGGCTGGCGAGATAGGCCGCCACGTCGGCCATTTCCTGGTCGCTCAGTGTGGCCGCCTGGGCATGCATGGTCTTGTGTGGCCGCGCGCCATCCCGATAGGCCTTCAGCGCAGCGACGATGTAGGCTTCATTCTGTCCGCCCAGCTTGGGAACCTTGTACATCGGGTAGAGGGTCCGGTAATTTTTAATCGCATGGCAACCCAGGCAGGTATCGGTCAGTGCCCGGCCGTTTTTTGCATCGCCATCGGCTATCGCAGCCAAGGGCAGCAATGCCGCCATTGCCATTATCAGTATTTTTCTGGTCACCGTTTTTATCTCCGTCCGGACCGGCGGTGTCATCGCCACGTTGCACAAGTTGCGAAATCTTAAATGCCCGCCGACAAAAATGCCACCGCAGAGCGGGCCCACGTTAAAGAATGGCCGCCAGATCGAGCATCAGACCGGCGTCGCCGGCCATTGTGGCTGATGGATATCGCGCTTTCAGCGTTCCTTCGCCGTCCACCAGGAATTTTTCGAAATTCCACTCAATGTCGCCCGGGCAACCATGCTCCTCGCTGGTCAACCAGGTGTACAGTGGATGCCGCCCGGAACCATTGACCTCGACTTTTGCGGCCATCGGGAAACTCACCGAATACTTTTCCGTGCAGAAACCCAGAATTTCCTTGTTGCTGCCGGGTTCCTGTGCGCCGAACTGATTGCACGGAACACCGAGTACGATCAGGCCCATGCCGCCCATTTCCTGGTATAGCGTTTCCAGCCCTTTGTATTGAGGCGTATATCCACATTCGCTGGCCACATTGACGACCAGGACCGCCCGGCAACGAAATCCGCCCAGCAAATTTTCATCACCGGCGATACCCGCCAGCTTGATATCGAAAAAACCACTCACATCGTTCACCGTCTTCCAACCATGTCACGCTCCCGTTTCACTGTGATAGCATCCGGGCACACTGAGCCTGGGAATGTAACATGCGCCGTCTGCTTGTAGTCTTTCTGATTATCGTCGTTCTGGCTCTGGTTTCTCCGACGCTGACCCGTTCAGTTGCCCAAAAACAGTTTCACCGTTCATTGGCGGATCTCGAGGAACTGGTGCCGGGCTTGCTGTTTGAAGAGACTCAGGCCGATTCGGGTTGGTTCAAGTCGGTCAATACCCAGGAACTGGTTTTCAAGGACATGCTGATTGCCCAAGACGGTTCGGTCGAGGACCAGCACAGCGGTATATTCGTGGAAACCGAGATTTTCCATGGCCCGTTGATATTCGGGATGGGCGACTCCGATTTGCCAGCGATCAGTTTTGCCGCCGCGATCACCCGCTCCCGCGTCAGCTACGTCGATGGAGATGAAGAACCCGTCGAATTACCTGGCGGTATCTACAACCGAATTTCATATGATGGCAGCGGATCGCTGTCCCTGGTTTTCGAATCCTTGTCCGAAGAATTTGGCAAAAAAGCCGCGGCGGGCGGAGCCACCATCACCTGGGAAGGCGCGCACCTGGAAGTCGATTACGATGCGGGCTTGAGCCATTTGGAATCCGTTGGCCTCATCAAGCCTTTGCGTATCGCGTCCGCCGACGGCGAGTTGCGTATTGGTGAAATCAGTTTTGAAAGCACCGCCGATTACAATGATTTCGGCTTCTGGACCGGCAGCTCCACCACCCGTGTCGAAGAGTTAGCCGTGGTCGGCTCGTCGGCGGAGTTCGCCGCGGCCTTTTCCCTGCAGGAAATGACTATGTCCGGCGATAGCGGTATCGAGCAGGATCGCCTGACGGGAAGCATTACCCTGTCGATCGCCGACCTCCAAATAAATGATATCGCAGACAGTTCAGTCCGGTTCGCGATGTCTGCCGAGGTCGATGCTGCGATTGTCGGCCGGCTGAAGAACACCCTGGAGGCGCAGAATCCGGCCAACGCCGGGGTGAATGGGGAGGTTCCGGCGGTTTTGCAGGATGCAGGCATGGAGGTGTTGGCAGCAGGCGTGTCGTTCGAAATCTCCGAGCTGCAAATCAACACCGCCCAGGGTGATGCGCGGTTCGCGCTTCGGATCGATATCCCGGCAAGCGATTTGAGCGGCCAAGCCGCCGTAATCAATGCTTTGTTTTCCATGTCTGCCGAATCGAGCCTGCGGATCAGCCGTTCCTTGTTCGATTATGTATCCGGGAAGAATCCAGCCATGGCGCAACAAATGACGGCTTTGCTGCAGGCCGGCATGCTGATCGACGAAGGCGAGCAACTGACCATGGTGGCGATCTACGACGGCGGCCTGCTGACCGTCAACGGCATGCCGATTCCATTGCCGGTCGTACCGCAATAGTCCGCCACCCGGGAGCCCGCGCATTATTCAAATTCGAGCCTGGCCTCCGACGCCAGCAGGTTTTGGGTGTACGGATGCCGAGGCTCGCTTAGTATCTGCCGCGCCGGCCCGCGCTCCACGATTCTGCCCTTGTGCATGACAATCACCTGGCTGGCGATCCGCCGGACGACGCCGAGGTCATGCGCGATAAACAATATCGACAGCTCCAGCTTTTGTTGCAGTTCGAGCAGCAGGTTGATGACCTGTGCCCGTACCGAAATGTCCAGTGCACTGACGGGTTCATCGCAAATCAGTACTTCGGGCCGGTTGGCCAGCGCCCGCGCGATCGCCACTCGCTGGCATTGCCCGCCTGACAGCTCATGCGGATAACGATTGACGATGTCTTGTCGCAGACCAACCTGAGCGATCAGCTCAGCCAGCCGCTTGCTGATTTCGCCGGCATCAGGCCGCGCGTCGCGGGCGACCGACAACAGCGGTTCGGCCAGCGATCTGGCGATGGTCTGCCTGGGATTCAGCGAGGAAACCGGGTCCTGGAAAACCATTTGCAGATGCTGCGCCTGCCATTGCAGGTCTTTCGCCCGACGCCTTGCCAGCGGCCGGCCAAGCAATTCGATGCTGCCCTGCTCGGGCGCCAGCAAGCCGGCGCAAGCATATGCCAGGGTCGATTTCCCGGAGCCTGACTCGCCGACGACTGCCAGTGTCTGGCCGCGGATCAGTTCGAACCCCACGTCTTCGAGAGCAACAAAGCTGCCGCCGCGACGCTGGTAACTGACTCGCAGATTCGCGGCCGTCAATACCACGGCGCTCACTGCTCATGCTCCAGGTGACAGGCCACCCAATGGGATTGCGTATCGCCGATACGCTGCACCGGTTTGGGCCGCGGAATTTCCTTGTTGCAATGGGGCAGGACTTCACTGCAGCGTGGATTGAACGGGCAGCCGCCCGGCGGATTCCGCAAGTCCGGCGGCTCCCCCGGGATGACCGACAACGGGCCTGTGGCGCCATGCAAATCTTCCAGCGTCCGCAGCAATGCTGCGGTATAAGGGTGGATGGCGTGCAGCAAGACCTGCCGGCTCGGGCCGCGTTCCATTTCCATGCCGCCATACATAATCATCAGGTTCCGGCACATTCCCGACAACACGGCCAGATCGTGGCTGATCAGGATCAGCGCAGTGCCGGTTTCCTGGCACAGGGATCGCAACAATTCCAGGATCTTCTTCTGCACCGTGACATCCAGTGCAGTCGTGGGCTCATCGGCAATCAGCAGGCGCGGTCCGCAAGCCAGCGCCATCGCGATCAGTATGCGCTGGCGCTGGCCCCCCGAAAATTGGTGGGGGTACGCCTTGCTGCGCCGCCCCGGCTCATCGATGCCGGTCATCTGCAGCAATTCACAGGAACGTTTCGCGGCCTCCTTGGCGCTCATCCCCTGGTGTAACTCAAGAACTTCACCGATTTGACGGCCTACCGTCATATAAGGATTCAGCGCGCTCATCGGATCTTGGAACACCATCGCGAGACTCTTGCCGCGCAGGCGGTCCAGGCCGCACTCGCTCTCGCCGATCAGTTCTTGCCCGTCCAGCCGAATACTGCCGCTGACCCGCGCGTTAGCCGCTAGCAAACCCATGATGGCCAGCGCGGTTTGACTCTTGCCCGAACCCGACTCGCCGGCGATGCCCAGGCTATCCGCTTCGTCCACCTCGAAGCTGAGATCGCGTACCACATCGAACACCCCATCCCGGGTGGGATAACTGACTTTGAGGTGACTGACTTCGAGCAGGCTCACCAGCCGTCCTCGTCGCTTTTAGGATCCAGCGCATCGCGCAGACCGTCGCCAATAAAGTTGAAACAGAACAAGGTCCCCGCCAGGAACAGCGCCGGAAAAACCAGCAACCAGGGTGCGGTTTCCATTTCCAGTGCGCCCTGGTTGACCAACGCGCCCCAGGATGTGAACGGTTCCTGTACGCCAAGCCCGAGATAACTGAGAAACGCTTCGACCAGCATGACCTGCGGTATGGTCAGCGTGACATAGACGACGACGACACCGAGGAGGTTGGGAATAACATGGCGGGCAATGATGGTCAGCGTTCCGGCGCCCATCAACGTCGCTGCCTGGATAAATTCCCGATGCCGCAAACTGATGGTCTGGCCGCGCACGATGCGCGCCATGTCCAGCCAGTTGATCGCGCCGATGGCCACAAAAATCAGCAGGATGTTGCGGCCAAAAACCACCATCAGGAGAATCACGAAAAACATGAACGGCATGGCGTATAAGGTGTCGACGAAACGCATCATCAACGCATCGATGCGCCCGCCGCAGTAACCGGCGACGGCGCCCCAGAAGACGCCGATCAGCAACGAAACCAGGGTGGCCACCAGGCCGACCAGCAATGAGATTCGTCCACCCGCCAGCGTGCGCGCCAGCACATCGCGACCCAGCGCGTCGGTGCCGAACCAGTGACCGCCGGCCAGGCTCGGCGCGGTCGAGCCCAGTGACAGGTTGGTCTGCGTGTAGTCATGCTGAGCCAGCCAGGGGCCGGCGATGACCAGGACAACGAAAAACAACAACAACCACAAACTGAACATCGCCGCCTTGTTCCGCCGCAGCCGCTCGCCGGCATTCTGCCAGAGACTGCGGCCACCGACGGTGGCATTTGCGCCGCCGTTGTTCATTGTTTCTGCCGGCTCCTCGGGTCCAGCCAGGCATAGAGGAGATCGACCAGCAAGTTCATCATGATGATCAGCGCGCCGTAGAAAATCACCACGCCCATGACCAGCGTGTAGTCGCGGTTCAGGGCGCCGGTTACGAAATACCGGCCGAGACCCGGTATCTGGAAAATCTGTTCGATGACCACCGACCCGGTCAGCAAGGCCGCCGTCGCCGGACCCAGGTAGGAAATTACCGGCAGCAGGGTCGGTTTCATCGCGTGCCGCCAGACCGCCTGGCTGCGCGACAATCCCTTCGCTCTCGCGGTACGCAGGAAATCGCTGCCCAGGACATCGAGCAGGCTCGCCCGGGTCAGCCGTGCAATGTAGGCAGCCTGCGGCAGAGCCAGCGTAAACGCGGGCAGCACGACGCTCCCCAGGCCGTGCCAGCCGCCGGCTGGCAGCCATTGCAGGTGTACTGCAAACAGCAAAACCAATAACGGGGCGAGCACGAAATTGGGTATGGATATTCCGCTCATGGCGATTGTCATCAGCGCATGATCGCGAAAGCTGTTGCGACGCAACGCGGCGAGTACGCCGGCCGTTATCCCTCCCAGCAACGCCAGCAACAACGCCGTCATCCCGAGCGTGAACGAGACCGGAAAACTCTCCGCAATCAGCTCACTGACATCGCGGTCGCGATAATGGTAAGAGGGGCCGAAATCACCGCTGACGACGCCTTTTAGATAACGGCCAAACTGTTGCAGCAGCGGCTCATCGAGATGGTAGCTGCGTTCGATATTGGCCCGGATATCCGGCGGCAGGTTTCTTTCGCTGTCGAACGGCCCGCCCGGCGCAATACGAATCAGGAAAAACGTTGCCGCCACCACCAGTAACAATGTGGGAACAGCGGACAGCAGCCTTTTCAGCGTAAACGCGAGCACCGGCTCAATCCGCCCCGTCCGCGCCGGCCAGCGACAAGTCCTGACTGTAATGGATGTTCAGGCTGTTGTTTTGCCAGCCTTTGACCCGCGACGCAACCATGCGCTTGTTGACGTAAAAATAGATCGGCATCAATGGCTGGTCGTCCAGCATGATGGCCTCCGCCTGCCGCAGCAAAGCGCGCCGCTGATCGGCATCCGGCGTCGCTGCGGCGCGCCCCAGCAAGTCGTCGTAATCGGGATTGGCATAGCCGACGAAATTTGCCGCCGCACCGGTGCGCATTATCTCAAGAAAGGTAAAGGCGTCATCGTAATCGGCGATCCAACTGCTGCGGAAAACATCGGCCTTCCCATTACGCATGTCCTGCAACAGGACCTGGAACTCCACGTTGAGCTGGCTGGCCTGCACGCCCAGGGTTTCGCGCCAGATGCTGGCGATTGCCACCGCGATGTTGCGATGAATATCGGCGCTGTTGTAGCGGATCTCGATCTTCAGCGGGTTGGCTGCGCTGAAACCGGCTGCGCGATACAGCCGCCGCGCCTCCGTCAGTCTTCGCGTCATCGTCCAGCCGGCCCATTCGGGCTCGACCGCGGTGTAGTTGGCGACGCCCGGCGGCACCCAGCCGGTCGCCGGAATCTGACCGGCGGTCAGGATACTGCCCGCAAGCAGCTTGCGATCGACGACCATGGACAGCGCGCGGCGCAGCCCGCGCTGTCCCGCAAACGGCGCACGCCGCAGATTGAAGCCGTAATAATAAGTCGTCAGTTGCGGCGAAACCTTGAGTTGGTCCGGATAGTTTTTCGCGGCCAGCGCGAACTGGTTATTGGGCACTGTATAAGTAATATCGAGTTCGCCGGCGCGAAACCGGGCCAGCTCCGCGTTCTGATTGGCGATCTGGTGGTACACGACCTTCGCGATAGCGGTATTTTCAGCGTCCCAGTAATGCCGGTTTTTTTCCATCGAGTAATGCGAACCAATCACGGCCTCGGCAAGAACATACGCACCGTTGGAAACAAGATTTCCCGGCCGGGTAAATCCTCGGCCATGCCTGCCCAGCGATGACCGGTGTACCGGGAAATTTGCCGGGTGCGTCAGCACCCCCGGCAGATAGGGGGTCGGGGCCCGGAGGCGTATTTCCAGCGTGTGCTCATCGAGCGCGATAACCCCAAGATCGGCGGCGGGTCTGTCACCGGCAATAATTTCCGACGCGTTGATGACCGGGCTTAAAAAGAATGCGAACGCGGCCGCGGTCTCCGGGTCAACCAGTCGGCGCATGGAAAAAACATAGTCGTGGGCGCTCAGTGGATCGCCGTTCGACCAGCGTGCTGCGGGCCTGAGATGGAATGTGTAGGTCCTGCCATCGGCGGATACATCCCAGCTCGCCGCGGCACCGGCAATCACCTTGCCATCCGGGCCCAGCCGGGTCAGCCCTTCGAAAAGGTCCCTCAGTATCGCCCCGGACGAATCGCTGCGGGCAATTTGCGGGTCCAGGGATTCCGGCTCGGGGCCGTTGCCCCGGTGCAACACGGCCGCCGCGTCCACGTCGCCAGCGCCCTCGTCCGGCGCAGAGTCATCGACTAGCCGCCAACCCATCCAGAGCAGCACCAGCAGGCCGAGCAAAATTATGATTCTTCGCATGTCCGTGTCCGTCCGATGGGCACGGTGGAAGTATATCGCCGGCGCGGGATTAAGCCGAGCGCTGGTATTCGCGCTTCTTCAGATGAACCAGCAACAATGACAGGGCCGCTGGGGTGACCCCGGAAATCCTCGCCGCCTGCCCGATCGTAGGCGGTCTGGCCGCGGTCAGCTTTTGGGTGACTTCCGCAGACAAACCGCTGACTGTCCGGTAATCCAGATCGCCGGGCAAAACGGCATTCGCCTTCCGCTTCAATCGCCTTATTTCCGCCTCCTGGCGCTCGATGTAGCCCGAATAGCTGGCCTGGATCGCTACCTGGTCCCGAACCTGGCTCCACAACCACGGGTCTTCATGCCCAGGCTCGCCGACCACCTCAATCCGTGCCAGGTGATGATAAGCAACCTGGGGCCGGCGCAGCAGATCCAGCGCCTTGATGTCGCGGCCGGGGACTCCGCCAATCTCCTCGGCAAGACCGGGCGGGATATCGCCGGGCTGAATGACTATTTTCGCCAGGCGTGCCTGCTCGGTTTCTATGGCCTGGCTTTTTCTCTCAAAAACCTGCCAGCGCCGATCATCGACCACACCGAGCCTGCGCCCCGCCGGTGTCAGACGAAGATCGGCATTGTCCTCGCGCAACAACAACCGGTGTTCGGCGCGGCTGGTAAACATGCGGTATGGCTCGCTGGTTCCGCGGCTGATCAGGTCGTCCACCAGGACCCCGATATAGGCTTCGTGCCGCTGCGGACACCAAGCCGGCTCACCGCGTATTTTCAGCACCGCATTGATGCCGGCGAGGATGCCCTGGGCCGCGGCTTCTTCGTAGCCGGTCGTGCCATTGATCTGGCCGGCGAAAAACAGGCCGGCTATGAATTTTGTCTCTAGACTGCTGCGCAGGTCGCGCGGGTCAAAATAATCGTACTCGATGGCATAACCGGGTCGCGTGACGTGCACATTCTCAAAACCACGAATGCTGCGAAGAAACGACAGTTGCACATCGAACGGCAGGCTGGTCGAGATACCATTCGGGTAAACCTCGTGCGTGTTCAGGCCTTCCGGCTCGATAAAAATCTGGTGCGAAGCCTTGTCGGCAAAACGGACGATCTTGTCCTCGATGGAAGGACAATAACGGGGACCTACCCCGTCGATTGCGCCGGTGTACATCGGCGAACGATGCAAGGCCTGGCGAATGATGTCGTGGGTTTGCTCGTTGGTGCCGGTTATGTGACAACTTACCTGCCGCGGGTGTTCTTCCCGCCGGCCCAGGAACGAAAACACCGGCGCCGGATCGTCGCCAGGCTGCTCCGCCAGCTCGCGATAATCGATGCTGCGGCCATCGAGCCGCGGCGGCGTACCGGTCTTCAGGCGTCCGACCCGGAACGGCAGCTCCCGCAACCGCGCGGCCAACCGGCAGGCGGACGGATCGCCGGCCCTGCCCCCCCGATGCTGCCTCTCGCCCACGTGGATCAGGCCGCCGAGGAAAGTGCCGACCGTCAGCACCACCGCCTGGGCCGCAAAACTCAAACCCATCCCGGTCACCACGCCGGTTATCCGTTCGTTTTCCACGATCAGGTCGTCGACCGTCTGCTGAAACAGGCTCAACCCGGGTTGGTTTTCGACGATCGAACGGATGGCCTGCCGGTAAAGCACACGATCCGCCTGCGCACGCGTCGCCCGTACCGCCGGGCCCTTGCTGGCATTCAGCGTGCGAAACTGGATGCCGGCGAGATCGGCCGCCCGCGCCATCGCGCCGCCCAGTGCATCGACTTCTTTGGTCAGGTGTCCCTTGCCGATGCCGCCGATCGCAGGGTTGCAGCTCATCTGACCGACGGTCTCGATGTTCTGCGTCAAAAGTAAGGTGCGCGCACCCATACGCGCGGCAGCCAGCGCTGCCTCGGTACCGGCGTGACCGCCGCCGACGACAATGACGTCGTATTGTTCCGGGTGCTTCATCAAACGACAAAAGTCATGTGTGGGTGGCGCATTGTAAGCGCCGAATCGTGCCCGCACCAGCGGAATGCTTTACACTGGTACCGATGCCTGTTTCCCAATCGGCCGTCAGCAGGGCCTTTTTTTTATGCCCCCCGATTCACGCCGCTGTCAAAGTCCGGGTGAACCGGCTGGTGGGCGGCCTGCTGGCAAGCCTTCTTTTCATTGCGCCGGTTTCTTCGACGTTCGCCGAAAGCGACCTGCCGGCCGATGCGCCGCCGATCTCATCGATCGATGAACTACAGGATTGCAATCTCTACGCGGCATCGGGCCTGCGGCGCGTCGCGGCGCGCTGCGGCTGGTTCGAGGTAGCCGAGAACCGCGATGACGCAGACAGCAGAAAAATTCGTCTGCACATTGCACTGGTACCTGCGGTTGATGAAACAGCCCGTGGCTCGCCGCTGGCTTTGCTGGCCGGTGGCCCGGGCCAGTCGGCACAAGACGTTTACACCAGCGTCACGCCGGCGCTTGCGCGCGTGCGCAACAAGCACCCGATCTTGCTGGTCGATCAGCGCGGCACCGGCAGGTCCAACCGGCTGAGCTGTGAGCAACAGGAAGAACTCGAGGACCAAGAGTGGAGCGTGGAGTTGATGCGCAGGGTTGTCAGCGAGTGTCTGGAAACCCTGGCTAGCGATACTCGTTTCTACACGACCACCGTCGCTGTTCGCGATCTGGACGAGGTGAGGCAGATGCTCGGTTTCGAACAACTGAACCTGCTGGGCGGTTCGTATGGTACGCGGGTAGCGCTGCATTATCTTCGTCGCTATCCGCGGGCGACGCGGGCCGTCATTATCGATGGCGTGGTGCCGGCCGATCTGACGCTGGGCCCCGGCATCGCGATCGATGCGCAAAACGCTCTCGATATGGCGTTTGCCCGTTGTGCGGCGGACGATGCCTGCCACGAGGCTTTTCCCGATCCGGCGGCCGATGTCAAATTGCTGCTGGAGCAACTGGCGGCGAATCCTGTTTCTTTGATTTTGCCGGATCCGCTGACCGGCGAGATGCTCGATAAGCGCCTCGATAAGAATCAGTTTATGGGTGCACTGCGGATGCTCACCTACTCCCCGGAAACGGTTGCCCTCATACCTTTGCTGCTCAGGGAAGCAGCCACCGGAAATCCTGCTCCCTTGCTGGCGCAATCGCTGATGATCGCCAGCGACATAGGCGAAATGATGGCGATGGGTATGCACAATGCGGTGGTCTGCACGGAGGACGTGCCGTTTTTTAAGGATCCGGACAGCTATAAGCCGGAACTCAAAGAGACTTTCATGGGCACGATAATGCTCGATGGCATGATCGCCATTTGCGATGTCTGGCCCGCCGGCATAATCGATGACGATTTCAAGACTCCGGTGGTCAGCGATGTACCTGTCCTGCTGTTGTCGGGCGAAGCGGACCCGGTGACTCCGCCGGTCTATGCCGAGCAGGCCGAGGCAACGCTGAGCAATTCACATCACGTGGTGCTGAGTGGGCAAGGCCACGGCCAGATCAGTACCGGTTGCATACCGAAGTTATTGGGCGAGTTTATCGCCGATCCCGATCCGCTGGCGCTGGACGATTCCTGTAAGAAAAACACCAAACCGACTGGCTTTTTCCTCGATTTCAACGGGCCATCGCCATGATACGCGCACAAGGACTGAGCAAATCTTTTGGCAATATTCAGGCTGTGGACAACATATCCTTCACCGCCGAAGACGGCAAAATCACGGCGCTGCTTGGACCCAACGGCGCGGGCAAATCAACCACCCTGCGCATGCTTTACACGGTCCTGAAACCCGATGCCGGCCAGGCGCTGATCGATGGCGCCGACAACCAGGACGATTTGCTGGCGGCCCGCCGCAAGGTCGGCGTTTTGCCGCATAGCGCCGGGCTGTACCCGCACCTGACTGCGTTGGAAAACATCCGCTACTACGGCCGTCTTAGCGGTTTGCAAAAGACCGAGCTTGAACAGAGCGTGTCCGAATTGACCGCTGTTCTGGACCTGGGGCCGATCGCGGATCGGCACGCCAAGGGTTTTTCCCAGGGCGAACGAACTAGAGTCGCACTGGCGCGCGCACTGGTACACCGGCCAAAAAACCTGCTGCTCGATGAGCCGACCAATGGCCTGGATGTAATGGCGACACGATCCTTACGCAAATTGCTGCTGCAGCTGAAAGACCAGGGGCATTGCATCTTGCTGTCCAGCCATATCATGCAGGAGATCGCCGCACTGGCCGACCAGATTGTCATTATTGCGCATGGCCGGGTCGTCGCCGATGGAACCCCGGAGCAGATTCTTGCCAGAACCGGCGCCGATGACCTGGAGTCTGCATTTGTCGATCTCGTAGGGGCAGGGGACCCGGGATGAAACTGCTGACGATCGTATGGGCCAAAGAGGTACTGGACAATCTGCGTGACCGGCGCACGCTGCTTTCCTCGCTGATATTCGGCCCGTTGTTTGGCCCGATACTTTTCGTATTCATGATGAATTTCATGCTTGACGAAGCGACCTCCGATGTGGATGAGCTGCTTGAATTGCCGGTCAGTGGTCAGGAACACGCGCCCGAATTGATACGCTGGCTCGGTGGCAACGGCGTCAATGTCGTGCCCGGTCCGGTAGACGCTCGCGAGGCGGTCAGCCGAGGCGATATGAGCGTCGTGCTGATCATCCCGGATTCGATCGGCGAACAGATGCGCGCAGGACAGCCTGCGCCGTTGCAACTGGTTGTCAACAATGCCAAAAGCCGCGACCGCGGCGATGTGCGCAAAGCAAGAAATTTGCTCCGTGCATACCGAAACCAGCTCGCGGCATCGCGTTTGCGAGCCCGCGGAATCAATCCGCTAGTACTGTACCCCGTGGTAATCGATGAGGTCGATGTTTCCACGGCGGTAGGACGAGCGCTGGTTGTACTCGGCATGTTGACCTACTTCATATTGTTTTCGATGTTGATGGGCGGCATGTACCTGGCGATTGACACGACCGCCGGTGAACGGGAGCGTGGCTCACTGGAGCCACTGCTGACGCTGCCGGTACCCACCGGCCAGCTGATTCTGGGCAAAGTCGCGGCAACCTGCACATTCATGCTGGTGGCATTGGCCGTCACCGTCACCGCGTTTTCCATCAGCCTCAATTTCCTCGACCTTCAGGCGCTCGACATGCAAGCCAACTTCGGTCCGGTTATCGCTTTGTCGGTGTTCGCGGTGATGCTGCCATTTACCTTGTTTGGCGCTGGCATGATGACGCTGGTCGCTTCGTTCACCCGAAGTTACAAGGAAGCCCAGACCTACCTGACGATCGTGTTACTGGTACCGACCTTGCCCATCATTTTTGCGGCGATTTTCTCGCTTGACCCCACCTTTGAGTTGATGGCCGTTCCCAGTCTCAGCCAGCACTTGCTGATCACCGCCATTATGAAAGGCGAAGCATTGCAGACGGAGTGGATATTGGTCTCAGCGGCAAGCACCTTGCTGGCCGGCGCACTTTTCATCTGGCTTGCCAGTTTCTTTTATCGCCGGGAGAGCATCCTCGGCTGAGCAATTCTGGCCCAGGATTTATCGTTCGCGAGCACGGTATTGCGATCATCGGCAGGTCCCACACCCCGCAGGCCCTCTGATTGGGCCTTTTTGAAATAATTGATTTGACATATTCCGCGCAGTTTTCATGAATGCGACAGCCCTCACGCTTTGTAAAGCCGATTTCCCCGATGCTATGCGACATACACCAAGCCAAGGACTGGTAAGTGGATTTTTCACTGGTACCACAAAAAGATCAAAAACAGGCCTTGCGCCTCCGCCGATTCCGCATGGCGCTGATCTCGTATGTCCTGTGGGTCTCCCTTGGTCTCGGCGGGTACTTCAGCGGAACGCTGACGCTCGACCAGAATCTCCTGTTGTACCTGCTCGGTGGCATTGCGGTTTCCAATCTGTTGATTTTTGCCGTTTTGCGCTCCGGCCTCAACAAGCGTTTCAGCGATCCATCGTTAACACTTTTTCAATGCCTGGTTGCGATGTGCTGGATCCTGGCATTTATGTATATCTCACCGCCAGCCAGAGACGTAATGCTGATGATCTACGTCATGACCATGCTTTTCGGGATGTTGGCTTTGAGCCGCGGGGAACTCATGTTCCTCGCAGTCTTCGCGCTCGGCGGCTACGGCGCCTTACTGTTTTACGATAATGTCCTTCAAGCCAGCCAGGACATACTGGCTCGCGAAGCACTGCGATATTCTGTTTTGACCGTGATGATCTTGTGGAGCGCCTATTTTGGCAACTACGTCGGCAGCCTCAAGCAAAAGCTGCGCCGGCACAATCAGAACCTCAAGCGGGCCATCGAAACCGCCACCCATCAGGCGGAGCGCGACGAACTGACGCGGACCTATAATCGCCGTTTCATCATGGGCAGCCTGGACGAGGAAAAAATTCGTGCCGATCAAGAAAACCGAATTTTTTCGATCTGTATTTTCGACCTCGATCATTTCAAACGGGTCAACGACAACTTCGGCCACATCGCTGGTGATCAGGTGCTTGCTGAGTTCACGATGCGGGCCGGCGGCATCCTGCGATCGATGGATCAGGTCCGCAGGCGTGGGCATCCAATGGGCCGTTATGGTGGCGAGGAATTTATCGTGCTGCTTCCCGGCACCGGGCTGCCGGGAGCGATAAATTGTGCCGAGCGAATTCGCGAACTGACCGAGAAGCGGACATTTGTCAACGATATCAAGGTAACCGTGTCTGTCGGCGTCGCCCAGTACCGGGCCGACGAGGAAATCAAGGAAACCATTCGCCGGGCCGACGAAGCCCTGTATCAGGCCAAAGCCCTTGGCCGCAACCAAGTTTGCGCGGAACCGCGGTTCGACGGGCCGCAGGGCCTGGATACACATTCCGAGACCGTACTCACCGGCCGGCAAAAGCGCCTATCGACCTGAGCGAAGCGTTTCGGCTACCCACTCCGCCGAGTCGCGCCTGCTGAGCTTTTCTGCCAATTCCTGAATATCCGATTAACATGCACAGCGACGGATCAGTTACGCTGACCCCATCGCTAACCAATATCGCCAACCAGAAGGGGCAGCGAGACCGGCCACGATGAAGAACCTGATGAACGCGACGGTTTTTTGCCTGCTTTGCCTGGTGAGCGGACCGAAAGCCCACAGCGAACAAAGCCTGAGCGAAGCGTCATCAGGCAACCCGGCGATCTCGGCCGCTGATTGCGTTGCTGGCTCCGCAGGCGGGCTACCTTGCAACAACGTGAACCTTTTGTCGCATATTGCGCTGAACGAATTCAGTAGCAACCCGCAGCGCGCCAACGACATCTGGGGTTTTTACGATCTGCACACTGAACGCGAGTACGCATTGATCGGTTTGCAGAATGGCATTGCTGTCGTCGATGTCAGCAACCCCTCGTCGCCAGTCGAAATCGACACCATACCTGGCGCCAGTTCGACCTGGCGGGATATCAAGATCTACCAGTTTTTCGATGAAACCAGCCAACGCTTTCGCGCGTATGCCTATGTAACGACCGATGTTTCAAATATAGGCTTGCGGCTCATCGATCTGTCCGGCCTGCCGCACGCGGTCAGCGGCTCGGTCGCAGTGTCGCCAGAGCTGCGCGCGCACAATGTCTATATTACGAATCTGGACTACACGACCAACTCGGTAGTCGATGGCGTACCGCCTGTCCTGTACACCGCCGGCTCAGACCTGAGCGGCGGTAGAATCCGCGCTTACTCGCTCGACGTGCCGACCATACTGACGCTGGCCGCCGCCGCTCCCATAGGCGGTGCTTCGCATGACCTGAGCTCGGTAACCATTCGCGATGCGCGAATTAATCAGTGCCCTGGCGCAATCAATTATTGTGTCGTATTGATCGATGCGAACGAGGACAGTTTTCAAATCTGGGACGCAACAAATCCGGCGAATCCCTTTCGTCTCAGTTTGACCCTTTATGCCGGATTGGGTTACGTACACTCCGCGTGGTTCACCCGCGATGGCAAGTACGCCTTCGTCCAGGACGAACTCGACGAACTCGATTTTGGCGGCAACACCCGGTTGCGCATATTTGACATGAGCAACCTCGCGCAACCCGTCCTGGCGGGAACCTGGACCGGCACGGAAGCGGCAATCGACCACAACGGTTTTGTGCGCGGCAATCGCTACTACCTGGCAAATTACACGCGTGGCCTGACGATTCTGGACATCAGCAACCCGGTTCAACCGGTTGAAAGCGGTTTTCTCGATACTTTTCCGGCCAACAATCTCACGGCCTTCGACGGCGCCTGGGGAGTTTATCCGTACCTGCCCAGCGGCAACCTTTTGCTCAGCGATATCAACAGCGGATTGTTTGTCCTGCAAGATCAAACTCTCGATATACCACAAGGAACTTTCAAGATCGCGGCGACCAGCGGCGCCAGTGAAGGAAGCACACTGCAGCTGGCAGTCAGGCGAAGCGGCGGCGCCAGCGGGGTTGTCAGCGTCGCCTGGGACACGCAACCCGGTTCCGCCAACACACTGGACTATGTTTCCGGCGCCGGCGTTTTGAGTTGGGCCGATGGCGAAAGCGCCGACAAGATAATTTCCATCAGCCTGACCGTCGACGGGCTCAGTGAAGACCCCGAACGATTCTTCGTGCGCCTGTATCAGCCGGCAGGGGGCGCGACGATTACACCGCCCGATGTCGCTAGTGTCTTTATCAGCGATGCCGGCGCACCCAGCTCGATCGGCTTCGTTGCTGCTGCTCAACAAGTCGACGAGCGCGATACCCTCGCGATTGTCATGGTAAATCGCCGCGGCAGCGCGGAAGGCGCATTGAGCGTCCAATACCAGACCATAGACAATTCGGCGACCAGCGGGACTGACTACACGGCGGTAAGCGGGCAACTTGACTGGGCGGGCGGCGATGCGACCGCCAGGTCGATCGAGATTCCGCTGCTTGCGGATAATGAATCGGAAGGCGACGAAGATTTTCAGGTAATTCTTTCTGCCCCGAGCGGCGGCTTTCTGACAGTCGATATCGCCACTGTTAGGATCCAGAATATTCCCAACAGCGCGCCGACTGCAAACGCCGGATTCAGTCAAACCATTCAGGAAGGAGTGAACGTAGTCCTCAATGGATCGAATTCGGCAGATCCGGATGGAGACACCATCACCTATGCTTGGGTGCAGACGGTCGGCCCTGCAGTAACCCTGAGCAATCCGGATTCGGCAATCAGCAATTTTCTCGCGCCCCAGGTCAACGCCAGCGTGACATTCAATTTTGAGTTAACGGTAACCGACATTTTTGGCTTGTCCTCGTCGGCCATTACCGCGGTCACCGTAACGAATACAGTGTCGAGCGGTGGCGGTGGCGGCGGATCATCAGGCGCCCCGATGCTGCTCTTTTTGTTGTCAGTGACGCTCGTGATTCGTTGGCAAAAGAGGCAGGCGGCAGACATTTAGCTCTATTACAACCAAAAGACCATTCGGTCGGGAGACAGCCATGCGTCGATGGGGTTTGCTGGTATCAGCTGTTTATCTGCTTCTTCTGTACCTGCTGTTCATGCCACTGTGGTCAATTCTTTTCGAGGGTTCCGCAATCTGGATTGTGCCAATCGAGGATATCGACTGGGACTGGGACTCGATTGAAACCTTGATGTTCATCGGCTTGATGATTCTTCCAGTATTAGGGCTGCTGCTGTCGCAGGCGGTTCTGTTTGTTTCCGTCGACCGCTCGTTTCGCCGTCCGGTACCTCGATCCAGTCTGCAGCGAATCGTTTGGACAACCGCGTTCGCCACCGGCCTGTTGACTACCGGTGCGCTAATCTCGGTCGCCTTCGCAATCGACACCGCGTGGAAATCGGCGCTCATCGATTCCCGATTCGGATTTACTTTGCTGATGTTGTCCTGGATACCGGCCTGGATAGTCTGGGGCCTGGCGTTCAATCGCTATGTCAAAGACGAAGAATCGCTGGTTCACAGAATGATTTCCCGTCTGCTTGCAGGCAGCGTGCTGGAACTGCTGGTGGCGGTTCCCTGCCATGTGTATATCCGATACAAGGAAGAATGCTCGGCGCCCATATTTTCCGGCTGGGGTATCGTTACAGGAATCGCCGTGATGTTTCTGGCTCTTGGTCCGGGAGTACTGCTGCTGTACCGCAAGCGTCTTGAGCAGTACCAGGCATCGCAACCGTAAATACGGGATCGTGCGCAACCGGCTCTGGCCGGCTGGTGTCAGCGCGACGAAAGCAGGTGATCCATCTTACTCCTGTATCTCGCTTTCTGGTTCGCCTCGGTACTCATCTCGACCGCCTTGAGCATGCTGGCCTCGGCTTTTTTCGCGTTGCCGATTTTCTGATAGATCGCACCCAGCAAAAAATAGAAGCGATGCTCTTTCGAATACATCCGGATCGCGGCCTTGGTGTGCCTCATGGCGACACCAAAATCCTGTTCCGAAAAAGCATCCATGCCCTGCCGGTAACGGAAATACGGGTTACGGCTGCGAAAATATTCTGCCCTTTTGTCGAACTTGCGAGCCAGTTCCATTTTCCCGTCGTTTGAATAAAGCCGCGCCAGGTTGCTGATCGCTATAAGGTCGCCTCGTTTTTCGCTCAACGCGGTTTGGTAGGAAAGTTCGGCGGCCTCACGATTACCCGTGCGCCGGTACAAGGTGCCGAGATTGGCCCACAGGTATGAGGCTTGTGGATCGAGCTCGATGGCTTTTGCCAGGTAACTGAACGCATCCGTTATGTTTTCATCGAACAAATAGCCCATCGCGCGGTTGTTGTAATACTGCGCGACCGCCTGGTCATCGGAAATGATTCTCTGCCGGTAGCTATCGTCATACCCGGCCATATCAAGATCCGCGATCTTTTTTTGCCCGCCTCGCGGGCGAATCACGACATTGACGTGTTTATACAGGACCATCGTCTTCGGGCTCAGCATATCCCAGACTTCCGGCACGTCCACTTCGTTAAACTCCGCTCGTATACCCAGGTGGCGAAGCATCGCCGTCACCATGCCGGCAAACGCCAGGCAATTGGCCCGCCGATATTCGAAGGTTTGTGCGGCGGTATAGGTTGCCGCCGGATCAAATATGAAGTTCATTTCGGGCGGCTCAATCAATGCCCGCAACAGCGCTTCGATTTTGCCGGTATCGGTTTCGCTATGCGCCGCGGCCTGATCCACGAAGCGGATCATATCCGCAGTGAGACCGAGGACATCGTCGTCAGGCTGGCTGATCCCGGTTTGCAGGTGTGCCGGCAATGCGTCCCCGCTCAATAATCGCTCACGGGCGTCACTGCTGGTCTGTGCCGATGGAATCGATGCCGCGCAGGCGGCCAGCAACAAGGACAGCCATGCAACCCCAAGAAATTTTCCCTTGCCAATCATTGTGTTCATTATAACCGGAGTAGTTTTTCAGATTGCCGCCCGCCGGTTTGGTTCAAACGCCTGGCGGTGCCCGTGGCGGAAATGACCAGGGCAGGCACTTTGGGCTTGGATTTGGCGAGCATCGGCAATCATTCAAATGGTCGAAACGGAGCAGGATATCCCTTTGAAAACAACAACCCGCAGGAAACATCGCCGAATTCTCAACCTGTACTAGACTTATAGACTAGACACCAATAAGAACCAGCAATGATCCTCACGATCGCTGAGTAATTATCTATTTCACACAGGCAGGTGACCGCCAAAAAAGGAGCAAACCATGGAAATCAGAAAAATAGCAGGCGTTGTAATTTGCCTGGGCTTGATTATGCCCGCAGCAAATGCCGGTGATGCCGATGCGCTGATACAACTGGACAAGGAATGGGGATCAGCACCGGGACCGGACGCCATTGCGCAATTTGTTACTGACGACCTTTTGGCCCTGGACCCCACGGGTGTAACGGGCAAGGCAGAAATGATCGAAGCGGCGGCAAGCGCCGGCGCACCGACGGGACCGTACGTCGCCGGCGATTATGAAGTTCGCTTCCTTAGCAAAGATATCGCCGTGATGGTGCACAGCGCCGGCGAGCCTGATCCACACTGGAGCATGCACGTATGGCAAAAACAGGACGGCAAGTGGCGAGTCACCGCGACTGCTGCCATACCGGTCGGGGATTAAAATTCTGACAAAAAATCAAACCCAGGGTCAATACTCAGAAAGGGCTGCCAGGAAACCGGCAGCCCTTTTGGAATACCGGCAAAGGCCAATGAACCCTGAGATCAATTCACGACATGGGTCTGCCGACGACCCGTTTGTGAAATTTTGTATTAAATCTGCAGGCGGGCCATCAGGCCCGATGGGGAAACCTATCGCGGCTAAAGCCGCTCCTCTACGAGCCCCTTCCACTGGCTCGGCGCAATAGTCACAGAATGATTCGCGGTAATGTAGGATGGCGCCTGGTCCTTTTTCAACCCCGGCGCGGAAGCTCCATGAAACCAATTTATCACAGCTTGCGCATTGCAACGATACTGGCAATGCTCGTAGCCCTCCCGTTCGAGAACGCGGTTGTCGCACAGGAGCCGCCCGCGGTAATCGATATTCACGTTGACCTCAGCGATGCGCCGCGCCGAATTTTCCACGCCCGCCTCTCGATGCCCGTTCAACCCGGCTCCCTTGACTTGCTTTATCCCAAGTGGCTGCCGGGAGAGCACGGGCCCACAGGCCCGATAACGGATCTTGTAGGCCTCAAATTTTACGCCGGTGGAAAAACAATCTCCTGGCGCCGCGATCCCCAGGAGATGTTTGCTTTCCAGGTGAACATCCCGGCGGGCGTTACCCAGCTCGATATCAAACTTGACTATCTGCCACCCAGCGGCAGCGGCCAATTCACCGCCGGGGCGGCGACTTCGGATCGGCTTGCGGTCATGAGCTGGAATACGCTGTTGCTCTATCCCGCCGGGAAATCAGCGCACGAAATCATGTATCGGCCTTCTCTGACTCTGCCAGCGGGATGGGGTTTTGGTACAGCGCTGGTTGAGAGCAGGCGCGAGGGCGACGAAATACATTTCGCAACGGTCTCACTGGCCACACTGGTCGATTCCCCGGTATCGGCAGGCGCCCATCACCGGGTTCTTGACCTGACCGGAAAGGCTGAAGTGCGGCATCGACTGCACCTGGTTGCCGATAGCGAAGAAGCGCTCGATATAAAACCGGAAACCGAGCAAGCGTTTCGGAACCTGGTCGCCGAGGGCATCGCCCTTTTTGGCTCGTACCACTACAGCAAATACGATTTCCTGCTGACGCTGAGCGATCATGTGCAGTCCTTCGGGCTGGAGCACCACGAATCGAGCGATAACCGACTGCCTGAGAGGACGCTGGTGGAAGAGGTGCGCATGAATTCGAGGGCCGGGCTTCTGCCCCACGAGTTCGTGCACTCCTGGAACGCCAAGTATCGACGGCCCGAGGGCTTGACGCGCGACAACTTTCAAACGCCCTATCAGACAGATTTGCTCTGGGTCTATGAGGGTCTCACCTCATACCTTGGCCTGGTTCTGACCTCCCGGAGCGGTCTGTGGACGCCTGAATATGCCCAGGATGCGCTGGCCCGGATCGCCGCCAGGCTCTCGAACCGCCCGGGACGCACTTGGCGCCCGCTCATCGACACAACGCGGGCAGCACAAATTCTTTTCGGTAGTCCCATTGCGGGTTCATCATGGCGGCGCGGCGTCGATTTCTACGACGAAGGCGTGTTGATCTGGCTGGAGGTGGACACACTCATTCGCCAACTCAGCAAAGGCCGCAGAAGCCTGGATGACTTTTGCCGCACGTTTTTCGGTGGCGAAAGTGGTTTAGCCACCGTCGCGCCGTACGCATACGCAGACCTCGTCGCAGCGCTTGCAGAGATCGCACCCCATGACTGGAAAGGATTTTTCGATAGCCGAATCTACTCGATTCAGGCAGAGGCGCCCCTCAACGGGATCACGAACTCAGGGTGGCGGCTGGTTTATACAGCAGAGCCCAATCTTGCCCAGCAGGACCGCGAGGAAACCCGCGAACTGCTCAATTTGTCATTCTCGCTCGGCTTCTCTGTTTCCACCAAAGACAACCGGGTTCTCGATGTGTTGCCTGGCTCTCCCGCGGCGGCTGGAGGTCTCCCATCCGCATTCACCCTGGTTGCCGTCAACGGCCGGCGCTGGACTCCGGAAATTTTGCAGCAGGCAATAGTCGATGCCCAGCAGGCAAATGAGCCCATTCGTCTGTTGGTCGAGAACGCCGAGTTTTTCAGCGAGATTTTGGTCGATTACCATGCTGGCGAGAGGCACCCCCATCTCGAACGCAACGACCGCAAGCGCGATCTTTTGAGCAAGATCCTGGCGCCTCGACTGCGTTGAACGCCAAATCTACTCTATGAAAGGACGACTGAATGTTTGCTGCCGAAGCGAAGCAGCCATGGTTTGCAAGTGAGCGTTAGATTAAAAACCCAAACGCGCAACTGGACATTCCCGATCGTTCATTGCTCTCCAGCTTAAGTTCCCCGGCGGTATAATTTTTCCAAATCAGCGTATAAAAGCCTCACAAAAAATAACGAAAAAACAAACCCACTGAAAGAAGGGGAGAGAAAGCCATGCGGGAATTGCATCTTCGAAGCAAATTCTTCCTGTACCTATCCTTTGCCTTGCTGGTTATAGTCCTGGTTGGATTTTCGCCAACATTTTACTTGCGTGCATTCTTCGATGTTCCCGTGATTCCGCTGTATGTCTATGCACACGGGGCTGCCCTGACCGCATGGTTCACCTGGTTCTGCGTGCAGACGACAGCCGTAAACCGCGGGCGAGTCGACTTGCACAGGCGCCTGGGCGCGATCGGCATAACCATTGGCATTTTGGTCCTTATTTCCGGTGCTGCTTCCGCGCTGGGGCTTGCGCCTCGTTTGCTGGAGAAGTATGGAAACATCGATGCAGATTTACCGCGAATCGCGGGCGTTGTATGGGGAAATATTGGCATGCTGGTCGCATTCACCGGATTCGTCGTTGCAGCAGTTCTTAATCGTAAGAGATCCGAGATTCACAAGCGACTGATGTTGCTCGCAACAATTGCTATCATTCTGCCGGCTTTTGGACGAATTGCAAAATTTCCCATCATCGACGTACCGGACGGGCCTTTCGCATTCGCCGGCTTGTTGGTGTTGCTCATAATGCTGGCGATTTTCGACAAGATTAACAAAGGCCGCGTCCAACCAGTGACGTTGGCCGGCGGAATCGCGTTGCTTGCCATTCTCATCTTTTTCGGCTTTGTGATATCAACCTCTATATTTGGTCGTACGTTCGTCCTCGCACTGACCTAAGGAAGCTCTGATCTATTGATGGTCAAGGCTTGCATAAAATACTTCGATGAGTAAATTTTGGCGTTATCGCCGGCACCCGTAAGCAGGCATGGCCCCAGAACTATTTGCCAATACAAAAACTGGAAAAAATTTCACCCAGCAAGTCGTCGCTGGTGAACTCGCCGGTTATCTCGTTCAATCGTTGTTGTGCTTCGCGCAGCTCTTCGGCCATCAACTCGCCGGCGCGATTATCCTGTAACTGGCTCTTCGCGGCTTGCACATGGCGATGCGCGTTGTGCAACGCGTCCAGGTGCCGCCGGCGCGCGCTGATGCTGCCGCCCTGTCCGCTAAACCCGGCTGCCTCCTTCAAGTGCCGACGCAACAGCTCGATCCCGTCGCCGGTCAACGCCGACAGGTAGATTGCGGTCTGCCCGTTTTGTTCGACGATAGCCGGCGCCTGGTCACGCAGATCGATCTTGTTGTGGATGACCGTGACCGCGAGACCGGCCGGCAACTCGGCGTACAATTCGTCGTCTTTTGCGAGCGCTTCGCCGCTGTCGGTCACCAGCAAGGCGCGGTCGGCGATTGCCAGCTCGGCTTTAGCCCGGCGTATGCCTTCTTTTTCGATCGCATCGCCGTGTGCGCGTATCCCCGCGGTATCGACAACATGTACCGGCATGCCATCGATACTGATGTGCTCGCGCAGCAGGTCGCGGGTGGTCCCCGGGATGTCCGTGACGATGGCCGCCGCATAGCCGGCCAGCCTGTTGAGCAGGCTGGATTTTCCGGCATTCGGCGGGCCGGCGATCACCAGGTGCATGCCATCGCTGAGCAACACCCCCTGCTTCGCTTCCTCCTCGAGCTGCACGAATTGCTGCAACAGCTCGTCAACCTGGTCGAGCACTTTTGGCTCGGCAAGAAAATCGATTTCTTCTTCCGGGAAATCCATCGCCGCTTCGACCCAGGTTCGCAAATGCACCAGCCCGCCAACCAGCTCGTTTACGCGCGCGGAAAACTCACCCTGCAGCGAGCGCAAGGCCGCTCTCGCCGCTTCCGCCGAGCCGCTTTCGATCAGGTCGGCGACAGCCTCGGCCTGGGCCAGGTCCAGTTTGTCGTTGAGGAAAGCCCGCTGGGTAAATTCACCCGGATCCGCCTGCCGGGCACCGTATTCGAGCGCAGCGTTCAGTAGTGTATCCATGACCACGGTGCCGCCATGCCCGTGCAGTTCGACGACGTCCTCACCGGTGAAAGACCCGGGCCCCAGGAAAAACAAAACCAGCCCCTGGTCCAGTGCATCGCCGGCCGCATTTTTGAATTTTCGAAAAGCCGCGGTTCGCGGGGCCGGCAGCACCCCACAAATTTTTTCGCCGATCGTGACTGCACCGGGTCCGGACAGCCGCAAAATACCGATGCCGCCGATACCGGGCGGGGTGGCAATCGCGGCAATCGTATCGTCTGTGCGCAGGGTCATGGCATCAGTCTAGACCACCACCGGCACTGAAAATACAATGCTGTTGACGCAGACTAACCGGACGCTTCTATAACTTTGTTGATGCGCCACTGCTGGGCAATAGACAACAGGGTGTTGCTGAACCAGTAGAGCACCAGACCGGACGGGAAAAACGCCATCAATCCGGTCATCATCACCGGCATGAACATAAAGACTTTCGCCTGGATCGGGTCGGGCGGTGCGGGATTGAGTTTGAACTGGCCGAACATTGCTGCACCCATCAGAACCGGGAGAATAAAATAGGGGTCGCGCGATGACAGGTCGGTAATCCACAGGATAAAAGGCGCCTGCCGCATTTCAACACTTTCGAGCAAGACCCAGTAGAACGCCAGGAATACCGGCATCTGCACCAGCATCGGCAGGCAACCGGCAACCGGGTTGACCTTCTCGCGCTTGTACATTTCCATCATGCCCTTGCTCAGCGCTTCGCGGTCGTCCTTGTAGCGTTCCTGGAGCAATTTGATGCGCGGTTGCAGCTTGCGCATTTTCGCCATCGATTTGCCGCTGGTCTCGGTGAGCTTGAAAAAAACCAGCTTCAAAAGCACGGTCACGATCAGGATCGCCCAGCCCCAGTTGCCTACAAAACCGTGGACTTTTTCCAGTAGCCAGAAAAGCGGCTGCGAAATGATCGTCAACCAGCCATAATCGACCGTCAGCCGCAGCCCGCTGGCCAGTTCCTCGAGTTGATCGGTCAGCTTGGGCCCGATAAACAACAACCCTTCGAAGGTGTGGGATTGCCCGGGCTGAATTACGCGCCCCGGACCCAGGGCAAGCAGTTCATCGATGTTCTGGCGTACGCTGCCCCGGTAGACATACGCCGCCGGCGGTACCGCCGCAGTCAGGAAATGATGTTGAATGGACGCTATCCATGCATTAGCGTAAGTCCCGTCGATTTCGCCTGCCCGGATCTCGTCAGAATCCAGTTTTTCATATTTATCGCCGTCATAAAAAACTGGCCCGTGGAACGAGAATGTTTCGACATCGAACATCGACCGTTCCTGTTTCTGGTTGTGGCGGCGAATTCTGAGGTAATCGGCGCCGGTCCAGCTGGCGTCACTGCCGTTGCTCACGGTGGTTTTAACCTGGATGCCGTACTGGCCTCGTCGAAAAGTATATTCCTTGATCCCACTGATGCCGTGGCCATCGTTCCAGTGCAGCTCTACCCGCAGCTCGTTTTCGCTTTCGGCAAGCCGATAAGCCGGCCGGTCGGTCCGGAACCATGCCTCGAAATTCGGTGCGCTCGCGCCCTGGGTCGTCCGCAAACCTGTCTGCAGCTGGTACAAATCCGGCAGGTTCGGCGACAACAAGGTGATCTTTTGATCCGGCCGGTCTTTTGCCACCGGGTATGCCTTCAGTGTCGCGTGGCGAATATCACCGCCCTGCAGCCCGATTTCGAGATCGAAAACATCGGTGCTGACATGAATAACGGGGACATGGTCGCCCTGGGCCGGTTGCGCCGACGGCGCTTGTGCCAGGCTCTCGATCGCGGACGACTGAATTGTCGCGGGCTCTATGGCCTCGGCAGGAGTATCGATCGCGATCTCGGGTAGTGCATCCTGCAAGCTGTCAACGCGTTCCGCGGCATATGGCTGACTGCCTGGCCCAGAAGCCTGCTGAGCGTAGTCTTCCTGCCAGGCCTGATAACTCAGCCAGAGCAAAAACCCGAGCGTTACCCAGAGTATAAAACGCTGATTATCCATTGCAGTTGAACGCCTTTATGTCCTTGGCTGGGACCGGGTCATAGCCGCCATCGGCCCACGGGTGGCAACGTCCTATGCGCTGAGCCGCCAGCAGGGAACCCCGTAACGCCCCATGGATTCTTATTGCGTCCCGCGCAAAATGGGAACAACTCGGGTAATAGCGGCAATTGCTTCCCAACAGCGGGCTGAGAAACCAACGGTAGATATCGATCACAAACAGCATCACCCGGCGCATTTTTCGCTAACCCTTTGCCAATGCCTGTCAAGGCTGTGCCTTAGTTTACCCCGCTTCGCCATCGTGGCGCCGGCCCTCGCCACTACCACGAAATCTATCGCCGGCAGTGTACTGCCAGCCTGGCGAAACGATTCCCGTACTGCTCTTTTCAGGCGATTCCTGCGCACCGCATTGCCTGCCATTTTCACGGAAATAGCCATACCCAGCCGAGCGTAGCCAAGATCGTTGTTTTTCCCCAATACTGTAAACAGCGAGTCACTGGAACGCTGGCTGTTTTCGAATATTCGGGAAAAATCAGGCTTGCTGATCAGCCTCTGGTGTTGCTGGAATGAACGGTCTTTGCTGTTGACGGTCGTTGGCAAGCGCTAATCTGGCAAAGGTCTGCTATGGAGCCAATCTTACACGGCCTTTGGCGCGACGCCTTTTCAACACCAGCCGCCCCGCTTTCGTCGCCATCCGGGCACGAAAACCGTGGGTGCGCTTACGCTTGATGATGCTGGGTTGGAATGTGCGTTTCATGATGACCTCGGCCCCGAATTATTTCTGCTGTCCATCAATTGGTCGACCGTCCCCCGGCCCCTGACGAAAGGCCGCCACTGTACGGATGGCCTCGCTTAGTGTCAAGCGAAGGGAGGTGTTTTTTGGTGCAAAATCGCCTGTGGATAACTCGTCACAAGAAGTATAGACTGGAATGCTTCCCGGCAAAAAAATTTTCAGAACAAAAAAGGAAAATCGTGCTTTCGCCTCTTTGGAACAGTTGCGTACAACAACTCGAAAACGATCTGCCCGAACAGCAGTTCAACACCTGGATCAGGCCCCTGCAGGCAATCGAGACAAACGGCGATTTACAACTCCTGGCGCCGAATCGTTTTGTCGTCGACTGGGTAAACACCCATTTCATCGAGAGAATCCAGGAAATCCTACGGGAAAGCCAACCCGATA
>JACZVC010000025.1 GCA_022572885.1 Pseudomonadota bacterium
GCAGCGGCAGACGATCCAGCAGCCGGAAGAAACCGACGGGCGGACGCACCGGCGGTACTCGCGGACGGGGTCAGTCCGGCGCTGCGCGCCGTGACGACCGGCAGTCAGGCGGCAGCCGAACAGCCGCAAAAAGCGACCGTCAAAGAACGGCGGGCACCGCAGAAAAAGCAGACGACAAAAGCCGGCCCAAAAAAGCCTCACGCCGCCGTGGCCGCCGTGGCCGTGGGGGCAGTGCGCAGGACAGCCAGGGCCAGGCCAGCAAGACGCAGCCATCGACGCCCAGTGAGCAGGACGGCAAGGAACGGAGCGAGAGCCGCTCACGCAGGCCACAGCGCGGGCCCGGACGGACCACGCGCGGCGACCGCAGCCGAAGTCAGACTGAACGCCGCAAATCTGAAAAACCGGAATCCTCCCCGGCCGCTGCCACGCCTGACGCCACACAGACTGCCAGCCAGGCAACGGATTTCACCGACACCCAGCCGCTGAAAAAGCACGAGAGCCCCAAGCCCATGCCACTGGCCGGCACGGATCAGGCAGGCGAGCGCAAAGCCGGCGGCAAGACCCCTGCCGATAGACCGGCGGCCCCCAAGGCAGCAGCGACGGAGTCAGCGTCACCACAACCGGCGGTCAGCCAAGAATCCACGCCCGAAAGCCGTCCGGCCGCAGATGAAAAGACCGCGGATACGAAAACCGAAGCGGTTGCAAAGCGGACACCGGAACCGGTGGCGCAGAAAAGCCAGGCAGACATGGAAACTGCCGCCAGGGCTGCTCAGCCGGTCAGCGCCACGCAAACAGAAAGCCAGGCAGCCGAGCCAAAACCCGTCGAAACGGAGAAAAAACAGACCCGCACCGTATACACCTCCAGTCCGACGGGGGAGAGAAGCGGCCCGGGCCGTCGTGACGATTGGTAACCCGGTGGTTTGATATCAGCAAAATAGGCCGGCGATAATGCCGGCCTTTTTTTTCCCTGATATCAGGCAGCCTGTCCTGCGCGCAGCTCGCTGATCAGTCCCAACGCAGCGACTTCGACCAGGTCGAGCACCTGCTCAAAACCGTTCGCGCCGCCATAATACGGATCGGGAACGTTTTCCACGCCCGCTTCGACCGCGTATTCCAGGAACAGGCGCAGTTTGTGGCGCTGATCCGGCGGGCAGAAATCGACCAGCAACGCCAGGTTGTCCTCATCCATCGCCAGGATCAGGTCGAAACGGGCAAAATCGTTCGCGCTAACCTTGCGCGCCCGGATCGTACTCAAATCGATGCCGCGCCGGATTGCCGCGGCCTGGGCACGCCGATCCGGCTGGTCGCCGATGTGGTAGGCGTGGGTGCCGGCGGAGTCTATCTCCACGTCCAGCTCCGGTGCCTCGCGACCCAGCAAATGGCGGAACACCCCCTCCGCCGTCGGTGAGCGGCAGATATTGCCCATGCACACAAAAAGTACGCTACACCGTGGCTTATCGTTCATAACTTCCTGTTTTTAAGGGTTTTTAGTTCATACGAATCCACCGAAGGCCATGGACATCCGGTTCCGCTTGTAGCGCGACAGTGATTTCATGCGGCAAATGTTAACGGCAAGCAAAGTCAAAGCGCTGACAAAGAAACCGGGGAACGCCATGGCCTCCGGCGGCAGAGGACTGTATTTCCGCAAGCGGAAGAATAGTCCATCCCTTTCAATCCGGGGAGGATAGCACTGGTTTTAAAACAACGGGAGGGCCAGCGTGGCAGACTATCGATCGAAAACACAGGGTTGCGAACTGTTCCATACGCCAACCGCTGCGTGAATATCAATTCACCAGCGACAGGCTATCGGGTGCGAATTACTGATGATGGGTGTGATGCCCCATGATTTTGTAATTCGCACCCGACACGTCCGTGCCAAATCAATGCCTAAAGCAGCCTCAGCGTAAACAGAGATGCCCGTACTTATGGCTGTTGCGTCAATGTAAATTCGAATTCGAATGGAATGGCTTCGGGCCCATCGCCGCCGTTACTAGAACATGGGGTCGAATGTGTACACTCTATGTCGCCATTCGCGTCAATTGCGAATGCACAAGCCAGATGGTCACCGGTTGATCTAAGCGTCCATGTATCATCGCCATTTCGTTTTACTTCTATCGGGCGCGTATCTTCAAGACATGTATTATCATCAGGCGAAATTGGAGGCGATGTAGTCAGTTCCATAAACCCGAGAACACCGTGGTTTGATACATCGAAACCATCCACCGGATGACCGCCAAAATACTTGAACGCCGCCGCAACGGTACCCGAAGCACGGCCCGCTTCTAACGAACCAAGATCGAGACCAGTTGTCTGATTGAAGCGAAAGTCGATTTCATAATCTGCGATGTCACTGCCACTAGGAGCCGCACGAGGAACCGACATAGACACCACCTCCGCACTCCTCCATCGTGATAATTTGTTTACGTTTTGCGTATTGGTGTCAAAACGGAAACCATCACCGGAACCAGTAGAAATACTGACGTGTCCCCTCTTACTGTCCTGATAAGGACCGCCACTAATGTTAGGTGTTGTTGTTTCTATAGTTAGATCAAACTTAGCCTGCAGGTTCCCGCTTTCGCTATCATCATCGCATTCGATCGGGCGGTCCGCTTTCTTTCCCTTACAGTCGGATTTCGGCGCGGCAAGCGCCGTGTCCGGCACGACAATAATATTGACCGCCGCCAGCAGAAACGCTGCCACAAACAAGGATGTGACCTGCGCAATTTTCGTGTTTTTCATCGTAGTATCCCTTTTCTCGCACAAATTATAAAATCATCAAGCCAATATTCAGAGCGTGTCTTCGCACCAGTTTAGTGCCGAGTCGGTCCCCCGCTTGATAAGAAGTATCGTCAATCGCGTTTCTCGCCCGTCCGCTTCCGCACGCAAAACAAAGCAGAATAAAAGTAGTTCGTCCTGTCCGCGATTGGTGCAAGCTACCAAAGCCCACACTTTCCGACTATGCGCGCGCGCACATTCAGCGAAAAGTCAGGGTAGTATGATCTGAACCAGTCCTGGGGCCGGGCTGTAGCCCGGTTGCAGCGTACTTCTACAAGCGGCATGGGTGTGGGGCTGATGGCTGAGCATATATTGCGCGTGATCGGACAAAGCGAGCTGTTCGCCGGGCTCGATCCGATATTGCTGCGCAAAATTGCTGACGTCGCACAGCGGACGAGCCTCAGCGCCGGCGAAATTCTGTTCCAGCAAGGCGACCCGGCGGATGCCGTCTGGGGCGTGTTGTCGGGCCGCATCACACAGACGATGCGCAACGAGGACGGCCGCGAAATGACCGTTGATGTCATTGAGCCGGGGCAGGTTTTTGCCGAGGTTGCCGTCCTCGATTGGGGCCCGCGGCGTTTCGAGGCGGTTGCCGCCGAGGACAGCTCGCTGTTTCGGATCAAACGCCGTCAGTTTCTTGAGCTGTTGCAGACCAGCCCGGAACTGTGTTTCCGGGTGTTCGCGCTGTTGTGTTCGCACTTGCGCGGCACCAGCAATGCCCTCGAAGAGGCAGCCTTGCAGAAATTTCCCGCGCGCCTGGCCAAAAGGCTGACGGCCCTGGCCGCAAACCATGGCGCCGGCCCGGCCGGGAAGGCGGCGATTGCCGGGGCGGCTGTATTGCGCATTTCGCAAAGCGAGCTGGCGCGCTTGATCGGGGTCAACCGCGAAGCCGTGAATCGACACCTGCGGGCATGGGAGAAGCAAGGCTGGCTCACGCTCAAACGCCGACAAATTGAAATCAACGACCTGGCCGCATTGGCGTCGTTGGCCGCGCCGACGGACAGCAGCAACGGCATTGCCGGCAAGCGGCTCATGTTCAAGGTTCCGGATGGGCTGCCGGAGCACCGTGGCGGCAAGTCCGCGGCCGTCTCCCCAATGCATGCGCGAACCATCCGTGATATGCGCAACGTGGGTCTGATGGCGGTGGTGGTCAGCGATTATTCCCGCGCCATGATGGCCGACGCCGCGGGTACGCTGAAATCCCTGTCGACCGGTATCGCGAGCATCTATAAAGCCGTACGCGATTGCGGCGGCACCGTCATCGGCCAAGCCGGCGACAGCATCATCGCCAGGTTCCCCGATGCATTGGCGGCTTTGCGCGCAGCGAAATCGATCCAGAAAAAAATTGCGCCCCGCTCGGCGACCGCGCCCGCCGCAAAGACGCAAGCGCTTGCCCTGTTCCGCCTGGGCGTGCACGCCGGCGATATCGTCGTCGACGGCGACAGGTACGTAGGCCCGGCCATCAGCATCGCCCTGCGCGTCGCCCAGTATGCGGAACCCGGCGATGTCTACCTTTCCGGAGTCGTGCGGGAACAAGTCAAGGCAGCGTCCCGCATTGAGTTCCGCTTTCTCGGCAAGCAAAGGTTTCGGGGTATCGAGCAGTCGGTACCGATTTATTCGGCCCAACCGGTTCCCGTTTCCAGATGGCTTTGGACGCGTGTCGATTCCCTGCTCAGCCGTCGGCTGCGGCCGGCGGCGGCGCTTGGCGCCGCCGTGGTGCTGATGGCGGTGGTCTGGGTGGCGGCACAGCAATTTCAGCAAGACGCCCTGGCGACGGTTCCGACTCAGTCCGTCGCCGTGCTGCCGTTCGAAAACCTGAGCGCGGCCCCGGAGGATGCCTTCCTGGCCGACGGCCTGTCCGAGGAACTTACCCGCGAGCTGATGGGCCTCGAGGGTCTCAAGGTCACGGGGCGCAATTCGGTGCAGTACTACAAGGGGCGCGACGACGATATAGGCACGATCGGCAAGATGCTGCAGGTTGCCTATGTGCTCGAGGGCAGCGTCAGGAAACTGGGGGATAACATTCGCGTTACGGCACAGTTGACCCAGGTCGCGAACGGCTTTCGCGCCTGGTCCGGGACCTACGACAGCGATGCGGACAACATCTTCGCAGTCCAGCGAAAAATTGCCAGCAATGTAGCGCAGGTCTTGGAAATGCGCCTCGACGCCCCTGGTCAGAGCAACCGCACATTGCCGCTGACGAGCGACTCCGAAGCCTATATGCTTTTTCTCCAGGCGCGGTATCTTTTTGGTTTACTCATGCAGGCGGATGCGCTGAAAGCCCTGCCGCTCCTCGACCGGGCCATCGAGCTCGATCCTGAATTTGCGGAAGCCCATGCTCTGCTTGCCATCATTTATCACGGTTTGGCGCCGGCAGATGAATCGTTGCCCTTCGATCTGCAGGAACGAACCAAGCGGAGCAATGCAGCGCTGGCCAGGGCTTTGTCACTGCAGCCGAATTCGTCGAAAGTGCTTGCCGCGGCCTCGCGCATTATGGCCAGAGACGGTGATCACGAAGGCGCGCGGCAAATGGCGGAGCGCGCCGTGGCCGCAAATGGCAACGATCCGGACGCCCTCTGGGCGCTGCGTATAGTTCGTTCGACCGCTGACGATTGGGCCGCTGCCCTGGAGATTCTGGACAGATTGATACGCCTGGAACCCATCTCCATAAGAGTGCTGATGAGCTACGCAATGGGTCTCCGCCAAGCGGGCAGATTGGATGAGGCCTGGGCGATGGCTGACCGGGCCAGGACCCTGAGCGCCAATCCCCGCCCGGCAAGCTCGCTGCTGGCAGCTATTGCACTGGCTCGCGGAGAGGTCGTACAAGCCATAGATTTGAGCATCCTCGGTCGCCCCTATGGCAATTACCTCGATCTCTGGTTTGGCCTTAAGGACGTGGACCTGGATAGCATACAGCCGAGGATCCGTGCCGCCGGTCCGTATGCTTATCTGGGTGAATACGACAAGGTTCGTCAGATCGTTTTGGAATCTTTTGCCAACTCGTTCGATGCACCCGAATATCTCATCGCGCGGGGAGAGCTCGAGGTTCTCGCCGGCAACTACGAGCAGGCGATCGAGTTCTTTGATCGAGCCCGCCCGAAGTTGCCCTTTGGAGATACAGAGCTTTTCTGGTCCAAAACTTATTCCGCGTATCTGAGCTGGAGCCGGAAATCGTCGCCATCGCTGGCGCTGCTTTATGCATACCGGCAAACCGGTCAGCAGGACATGGCGCAAGAAATGGCCGCCCTGATCGAGCGCGAAATTGCCGCCCGGCGGCAAAAATTCGACTCGGTCGACGGCACAGGCGACCACCAGCTTCTTTACCGGGAGGCAGAGCTGCTGGCGATCGAGGGGCGGGTGGACGCGGCAATCGCCGCACTCCGCCGCTGGCAGAGGTTCGATCCTGAACAGTTCAACTATCTCAAGAGCGATCCTTTCCTGGTCAGCCTCCATGACGAAGCCGAGTTCTGGCAGATCGTCGCTGAGGTGGAAACCTGGTTGGCAACGGTCCGCCAACAGGTCAAGGCAGCGCGATCAGGATAACAGGCCGTTGCCGCCATCCGCCTGAATCACGCTAACAGGAGGAACTCGCTTATTTCTTTGGCCAAGGCCATCTATCCAAACTGGAGAAAACTGCACCGGTGCCTGGCAACACCGGTGCAGTCTTGGGGTGAATCAGAAAGCAGCCGAAATTCTCGCGTACCAGAAACCGCCATTGAAACCAAATGGTGAGGTCAGCGATCCCGTCACACCCAGAAATTGCAAGACCGGGTCTTGCTCGGCATCCGGTGCGTTATCGAAGATGTTTTCCCCACCGATGGTAATGGTGAAGTTATCCTGGAACGAAAATCTCGCTTCGATATCGACCAGAATTTCAGCACCGTAAGACGAAACATCGGAGGCATCGCCCGGGCTGAACAGACCGCCGGTGGTTTTCCATTCGCCATAACGGTTGAAGCGCACGTAACCACCGAACAACCCGCCGGTGTCGTAATCGAGCGTCAACGTCGTCCTGTTTTCCGGCACCTGGTTTTCCAGGTCGAATACCCGTGAGGCATTGATCGAACCCGGCGCAACATTACTGACATCCTGGTCGTTGATGTTGTGCCGCAAATCCGCGGTCAACACACCGGTTGCCAGTTCGAAATCGGTCGTGATCGCGAGATCCAAACCGCTGACATCGGACTCGAAGCCATTGACAAAAAAGTTGGCAATGCTGCCATCGAGCAGGTTCGCGTTGGGTATGCCCGCGGCTGTCAACAACACCACATCAGCCGCAGTAATGGTGTTATTGAGCAACGCCAGCCGGTCTTCGATGTTGATATCGTAATAATCGACCGTCACGCTGGTGTTGTCCGATGGCAAATACACCAGGCCCAGCGTGAAGCTGGTGGATTCTTCCGGCTTCAGCGGCTGAGACCCCAGGACGATGGCAACCGGATGACTGACCGGGTAGACGCCGCTGGGAATCAGGTTACCGGCGGTATCGGCGCTGGTGGTGATGTTGAGCGTGTTCACCTGGCCCGGGGTGGGCGCGCGGAACCCGGTGCTGAAAGTCGAACGAATCGCCACGGTATCGCTCACCTCCAGCCTTGCGGATATTTTAAAATCGGTAGAGGAACCAAACTCGTCGTAATCCTCAAAACGAATTGCCGCGCCAGCCGAGAATTGATCGGTGAAGTCCGCCTCCACATCGATATAGCCTGCGAAACTCTCGCTGTCGAAGCTGCCGGAAGATTCGACCGGGAATCCCTGGAAGCCGTCCGATCCGACGCCAAAGAACGCCGCTGTCGGCCCCGCTTCTATCGAAGCCTGGTCGCCCGCGCCGATGATGTAGGTTTCGTCGCGAAACTCAGCGCCAAAGGCCACGTTCAGCGGTGACACCAGGCCATCGACATCGAATGTTTTCACAAAATCGACGTTGATGCCGGTCTCTTCCTGGGTCAGCGTCCCGGGACGGAAGCTGGTCGGCGACAGCGAACCCAGGCTCGGGTTGATGGTCTCGGAGATGATGTAATCCACTTCGCTTTCCGCAATGCGCCCGCGGATATCCCACCTCAGACCACCGGCGGACTCGCCGCGGATACCGAATACATAGGACTGGTCCTTGATAGTCGCCCCGAAATTCGGGTTGTAGCCACCCGGGAACATGGTGTGGATCGGATTGAGCAGCACGAAACCGCTGGGGCTGGCCACATCGGCCGTCAAGTAATTGGACGGGGTCAGACCGGCGGCAATAATGTCGTCGACCAGCGATTGCGGCGCCGGATCGGGCAAAAAATCCCCATCGTTATCGGTTTGCAGGGTCGTGCGTGCAGCAAACATCTCTGCCGGCGGCAACACCGGACCCCGATAGAAGAAATCGGAAATCGTGTCATTGTCTGAATAGCCGATATTGCCGTACAGTTCCACATTGTCATTGAGTTCATAAGCACCGTTGACAAAAAGCTTGATAGTCTCCACGTCCGGGTCACCCCAACGCTGACCCAAACCATTCAACGGCACCAGCGAAGCTCCGACAACCCCTGCCACTTGCACCGCATCGGGACGAGCGACACCGCGTGAGGTTTTGTCGGCCGTCGAATATTCAATGGTGGTGTTCAAAAAACCTTTGCCACCCAGGCTGAAGCCCGCGTTGGCGCCAATGGTCGTGCGAGCACCGTCGCCCTCATAATATTCACCCGTTTGTGCAAAAACGGTGACGCCTTCGTCAGCGTCTTTCAAAATCACGTTAATCACGCCGGCGATGGCATCGGAGCCATACTGTGCCGACGCACCATCGCGCAAAACCTCAACTCGCTTGATCGCACCAGAAGGCAGTGCGGAGAAATCCACCGCCTGCGCACCCTGGTTTACCGTGCCCAGGGGGGCCAATTGCAGATTGACCAGTGCCGAGCGATGGCGCCGGGTACCGTTGACCAGCACCAGGGTTTGATCCGGCGACAGATTGCGCAGGGTCACCGGGCGAATGAATGCAGTGCCGTCAGCGATCGGAAAGCGCTGGGTATTGATCGATGGCGAAATTTTCGCCAGACTTTCGGTCATATCGAAGGTGGCTTGATTGGCCAGTTCCGCGCCACCGAACACATCGATAGGCGAAAGGGTTTCCGTTGGCGATTGCCCTTCTTTGCGCGTACCGGTAACCACAACCTCCTCGATTTGATCGGCCCCTTCGGCTTCCTGGGACAACACCGTCGAGGGCGACATTGCAACGGACGCGGCAACGACCAACGATAATGCGCAAGATTCAAATTTTGTAATTAGTTTCATTGATGTCTCCAAGTTTTCACGACCAGGGAAATAGCAAGCGAACATGATGAAAGGAATGCCATCCCCTGTGCAGAGCCTGCAATATGACTCAATGACTTTTTATACGCAAAAAAAAGGGTGGTGTACAGACACTTGGCTGGCGGATTGTCCGGAGGTTTCTCAAATGGCCTCCACCGATGAGATCTGGTCACTCATTTATTGTTTATTTTCAGTTATATACTATTACTTTCTAGAGTCATTTATCGATAAAGGCCGCACCATACTTTGTACTGCCGGCGCCCGTGCCGCTTTCTTCAACGCCGCGCTGCGAGCAGTGAGCGCGCCCTGTCCAGATCCTCGGCGCTATCCACACCGGGCCCCATCGGCTCTGCGGCAATCGCGACCTGGATACGCATATTGATCCACAGCGCCCTTAGTTGTTCAAGACGCTCCGCGTCTTCCATCGGGGTCGCCGGCGTTTGCGCCAGGGATTGCAGGGCCGCTCCGCGGTAGGCGTATATACCTAGATGGCGCAGCGCCTGCCCGTGGCATTGTTGCGACAGCAGGTCACCGCCGGCCCCGTCTCGTTGCCAGGGTATCGGCGCACGGGAAAAATACAATGCGCGTCCCGTTTCATCGATGACCAGCTTGACGACATTGGTATCCAGGAATTCGCTGACAGAATGCACCGCTGTCGCCAGCGTGGCGAGCTGCGCGTCCGGCTGGTGCAAAAGAGTTTCTGCCGCCTGGCGTATAAGCCCCGGCGGCATCATGGGTTCGTCGCCTTGCAGATTGACGATGATCTCGTCGTCGCCCAGACCCATCTGCGCCGCTGCTTCTGCAACCCGGTCGGTTCCAGAGCGGTGTTGCGCACCGGTCATGATGACCTCCGCGCCGAAACCGGTCGCCGCCTGCTCTATACGGGGGTCATCGGTCGCAATCACCACCCGGTCCGCCCCGCTTTCGATGGCGCGCTGCCAGGTATGCCAGATCATCGGCTTGCCGCCGATATCCAGCAATGGCTTGCCGGGCAGCCGCTGGGAGGCAAAGCGTGCGGGAATGATGACGGAAAACTTCATGCAGGCGGGTCTGCGGATTCCAATGGCTGCGCTTCTTCTTCCAGCATTACGGGTATCTCGTCGCGAATCGGAAAGGCGAGACGGTCGAACTTGCAGATCAGCGCTTCGGGCTCGGCCCGGTACTCGACCGGCCCTTTGCACAGCGGGCAGGCAATGATATCGAGCAGTTTCTTATCCATGGTCATTCTCCGGCAGGTGTTTGATGCGAGCGAAGCATTTCGTTGAGCTGCTTGCGTATTTTTTCTTCCCCATCCTCTGAAAATTGCGTGCGTACCGGCAGGTACCAGGCGTTGCCGAGTTCAAACCCGCGACACTTCACGGCATCTTTTTCGGTCATTACGATGGCAAAGTCCCCGGCAAATACCAAATCCTTTTGACGATAGCTGAAGTGATCGGCAAAAGCATGGCGCTCGATCGTCAAACCGGCCTGCTCCAGGCCTGCAAAAAACCGGTTCGGATTACCGATACCGGCGACGGCGTGAACCGGTCCCGACCAGGCATCCAGGTCGATTTTTTCCGAATCATCAAGCCGGTGAAATTTGTCGCCAACCAGCTTCATCCGGTAAACCGGGCCATCGTAGCCAGGCCCTTCGCCTGACCCGTTTACCACTACGCAATCAACGCTACGAGCGCGTTTTGGCGATTCGCGCAGCGGACCGGCGGGCAGCCGGCTGCCATTACCGAATCCGCGCCGGCCATCGATGACCAGGATTTCGAAATCGCGGACCAGGCGATGGTGTTGCAAGCCATCGTCGGCAATCAATACGTCACAGCCAAGACCGATCAGCTCTTTCGCCGCGGCAACCCGGTCGCTGCCCACGACGACCGGGCAACCGAGCCGGCGCACCATCATCGCCGGCTCATCGCCGCAATAATCCGGCTCCATGTCAGGGCTGACTCGAACAGGCCCTTTGCCAACCCGTCCGCCATAACCGCGACTGATGATACCCGGCCGCGTACCCATTGCCTGCAGGCAAGCGGCCAGCCACATGACCAGCGGGGTCTTGCCGGTCCCGCCGGCTGTCAAGTTGCCGACCACGATAAGCGGCACCGACAGCGGTTCCGGTCGCAGGATACCTGCGCGCCAGAGAGAGCGATGCAGCCAGGACAACAATGTGTAAAGTCCGCTGAATGGCAGCAACAACAGCCAGCCGATGTTCCTGTCGGAATACCAGATCCCGTTAAGCCATCGGTGCATGGCTACGCGCGCTCGCGCTCAAACCTCGTGGAACTGCATCTGGTATAGCGCCGCATAGTGCCCTTCCCGGGCCAGCAACTCCTGGTGACTGCCGATTTCCACGATCCGCCCCTTGTCCAGCACCAGGATGCGATCGGCGTTTTCAACGGTTGACAGCCGGTGCGCAATAACCAGCGTGGTCCTGTCGTGCATGAGCTGGTCCAGCGCTTGTTGAATTTTTCTTTCCGACTCCGTGTCCAGCGCCGAGGTCGCCTCATCCAGGAGCAACACGGGTGCGTTGCGCAACAAGGCGCGCGCGATCGCAATTCTCTGCCGCTGGCCGCCCGACAACAACACGCCCTTGTCGCCGACCATGGTATCGAGGCCAGCCGGCATGTCGTCGACAAACTCCATCACATGCGCGGCCGCGGCCGCCTGGCGTATCTGCCCCTCACTGGCAACGCCAAGCGCGCCATAGGCAATATTGTTTGCGATGGTGTCGTTGAACAACACCACATCCTGGCTGACCAGGCTGATCTGGGCGCGCAAATCCGACAACGCGTAGTCGCGAATATCGAAACCATCCAGCCTGACGCTGCCATCATCGGGATCGTAGAAACGCGGCAATAGGCTGACCAGGGTCGATTTCCCGCTGCCTGATCTGCCCACTATGGCCAGCGTTTCGCCGGCGCTGATGGTCAGCGACAACCGATCGAGGACCTTCTCCCGGCTCGATGGGTATCTGAACGTGACCTCGACGAACTCCAGCTCCCCACGGGCTTTCCCCAGCGGCACATCGCCACCGCAATCCTCCACCGGCTGGTCCAGGACCTCGAATATGCTCTGCCCGGCCGCAATACCCTGTTGCAAGGGCGCGTTGATATTGGTCAGCCGTTTCAGCGGCGCCATCAACAACAGGACAGCACCGAGAAACGAGACAAAGGTGCCAACCTCGATCGGCTCGCTCAGGATATCGGAAATCGCAACATAGACCACCCCCGCGATCCCGCACGCCGCGAGAAGCTGGACGACCGGCATGCTACCGGTGCGGGCGGTAATCAGTTTCATGTTCATCCGCCGGTTGTACTCGTTAGCCACTTCGAACCGGTCGCGCTCGTATTCCTGGCCATTGAATACTTTGATGACTCGATGTCCGTCCACGGCCTCGTCTGCAACCCGGGTGACCTCCCCCATGGAATTTTGTATGCGGCTGCTGTAGGACCTGAACTTGTGACTCAAATAGCGCATCAGGACAGCTATCAGCGGGGCGATAACCACCATGAACAGGGTCAGGAAAGGGTTGTAATAAAACATCAGTCCAAGCAGGGCCAGGATGGTCAGCGTGTCCTGGACCAGCGTCTTGACGACATCGGTCGTTGAATTCGCGATCTGCTCGATGTTGAAAGTGATTTTTGACAGCAACACGCCGGACGCACTCTGATCGTAATAGGCAGTTGGCATGTTCAGGTAATGAACAAACAATTGCTGACGCAGATTCTTGATGGCCTGGCGCCCTATCCAGCCCAGGCAGTAACCCGAGGCAAAACCGGCAAAGCCACGGATCATGAAAATCGCGACGATCGCCCAGGGCAACCAGCGGATGACCGCGGAGTCACGCTCGACAAAGCCGCCATCGAGCAAGGGTTTCATCAGCGCGGCGAAAGCCGCTTCGGAGAGCGCGTACGCCACCATGCCGATGCCGGCCAGAATAAACATCGGCCAATAACCCGCCGCGTAGGAAAACAGCCGCTTGTAGACCGCCCAACCCCCGCTGCCCAGGGTATTTTGCTGCATGGAAACTATGGTTCCTGCTCGTTACTCGTGGCGATGTTGACCTGGCTGAATCCCAAGCGTGCGATCACGTCCATCGCAGTAACGACATCCTGATGGGTAGCACGGGCATCGGCCCTGATCGTCACCGGCAGTTCTCGGTCTTTGCCCGCGATTTCGGCCAACGCAATGCGCAGCGTCTTCGGGTCGTTGTTGATCAGTTGCCGGTCGTTCACCCAAAAATCGCCATCCGCGGTAATGATAATTTCCAGCAACGGTATCATCTGGGCCGGTTCGACTTCGCTGCTCGCTGCCGGCAAACGCACCTTCAACTGTGCCTGGCGCACGAAACTTGTGGAAACCATAAAAAACACCAGCAACAACAGCACCACATCGATCAGCGATGTCAGGTTGACCTCGGGCTCATCGGTCAGCTGCCGTCGAAGGTTCACTTGTGGTTACCTTCCAGCGTGTCAACCAACCGCATCGCCTCTTTTTCCATCTGGATGACGAGGCTATCGACCCGGCTGCTCAGGTAGCGGTAACCGATCAGCGCCGGTATGGCGACCGACAGGCCGGCGCCGGTCGTGATCAGCGCCTCGGAAATGCCCTGTGCAAGCACGGATGGATCACCGACCCCATGCGTGGTGATCGCGGCGAATACCTTGATCATACCGATAACGGTACCGAGCAAGCCGAGCAATGGCGTGATCGCGGCAATGGTTCCCAGCGAATTGAGGAAGCGCTCGAGATCATGGATGACATGCCGTCCGATATCTTCGATACGCTCCTTCATCACTATGCGATCACGATCCCTGTTCATCAAGCCGGCAGCCAATATCGCTCCCAGTGGCGAACTTTCGTCAAGCGCCTTGATGTTTTTTTCGTTGAGCTGTTTCTTGTCGACCCATTTCCAGACCGTGCGGGAAAGATTGTCCGGCAACACTCTTTTCTGCTGCAACGTCCACAAACGCTCAATGATGATGGCGGCGGCGACTACCGAACAACCCAGTATCGGGATCATCAGCAACCCGCCCGACTTCACGATTTCAAACATAGTCCCTCGTGTTGGTCGCGCTGTATCAGCTTGGCTCGAATTCGCGGCATGATACCGCACCCGAAGCGGAGCCGGAAACCTCGATACCCGCGTTGCCACGGTCGGCCGGGTACAATTCCTCTTCTGCGATTCGCCACACCGGCAGGCTGTCTGCGCGCGCTCTGCGTATGCGCAGAAAACTGCCGGCTGCTGGCAGGAGCAGGCTGATCGCTCCGGAATGGCCGGTGTCCAGCACCTCGGCCCCCGCGTTGCGCCAGCGGCTGACTACATCCGGTTTTGGAAACCCCCAACGATTACGATAACCGCTCGAAACCACAGCCAGCTTTGCACACAGGGCAGACACCCAGGCCGCGGTGGATGAGCCTGAACTGCCGTGGTGGGTTACCAGCACCACATCGGTCCGCCCGACCATGTCCAGCAGGTATTTTTCGGCTGGCGCCTGTATGTCTCCGGCGAGCAATGCGCTGCCAGCGGCGGTGCGTATCAGCAGCACACAGGATGCATCATTGCCTTGCCAGGCTGGGCTATCCGGGTGGAGGACCTGAAAATCGACACCGTCCCATTGCCAGCGTTGGCCGAGCATGCACGGCTCGGTCGCGGCCGGTCGCCGGTCGCCGCCACCGGCCAGGATCCGCGCCTCGGGGTACGCGTCTCGCAACGAGTCGAGCCCGCCGCTGTGATCGGCATCGCCATGACTGACCATGATCAGGTCCACCGTGCGCTGCCCGCGGCTGACCAGGTACGGGATGACCGTCCGGCTTCCGGCATCGGCGCCGGATCCATAACGCGGCCCCGGGTCGTAAACCAGCAGATGGCTCGACGTCTCGACGATGACCGACAGTCCCTGGCCGACATCGAGAAACACGATCCGGGCAGCGCCCGCCGGCAGCCTTTCTGTCACCGGCAGCAAGATCGGTAAAAGCATGAACAACCCCAGCCAACGGCCCGGCCAGCCCGGCGCCAGCAGGTAAACCGTTCCCAGCGCCGCCAACAGCAAAAACTGGGGCTGGCTGGCAGGAAATGTCAGCGGTGGAATGTTGGCCGCCAGCCATTCCAGCCATGGCCAGGAAAACGCAAAAATTTCACCGACGAGTTTCAGCACGACTGCCGCCAGACTGTCGAGACCGGCGAGCGCGGCGGCAACCGAAAGCAGGATCAGCGGGACCAGGCAAACCGTGAACAACGGTATGAATACCAAGTTGGCAACGAGCCCCGCCGGCGCCGACAAAGCGAAAACAGCCAGGCCCACCGGCAGCAGCCCGACAAACACCGCGGCCTGAGCCCGCAGCAAGCCACGCCACCAGGCCGTTTTTGACGCGCGGCCCGACAACACCAGCAACAAACTGGCAACGGCACCGAAAGAAAGCCAGAACCCCGGCTCGATCGCGGCCAGCGGATCGAGCAGCAGAATAACGATCAGGGCGAGCGCCATGCCCTGCCCCACGCTCGTCGAGCGTCGCCACCACAAGGATAGCCCGATCGATAGCAGCATGATCAATGCGCGCTGGGTCGGCAGGCTCAAGCCGGCCAGCAACGCATAAACCACAGCAATTGCGAACCCTGTCATCAAGCTCATGTCGCGGCGGGCAAGCCGCCGGCTCAGCATCGGTATCAGCATCCACAAAGCCGCGCCGCCGAAGCCGCCGACCGCGGCCGCGATACCGATATGCAGACCGGAAATCGCCATCAGGTGCACGGTGCCGGTGGCTCGCAACACCTGCCATTGGCGTTCACTGATGTCGCGCCGGTCCCCGAGCGCAAGCCCATTGACCAGTCCGTGCCATTCCGCTGCCACCGGGTACTGTTTCAATTTATGCGCGAGCCGGAACCTGAACGCCAGCCAACGGCTGGACGCACTACCGTCATCCGCCAGCTTGCGGTTGTCCGCCTTGTTGTCGACATAGGCGGTCGCGCCGATATTTTTTCTGAATAGCCACCCTTCATAGTCGAACCCGCCGGGATTGACGCCGCCTCTTGGCGGTCGCAGGCGCAACCCCAACTGCCAGATCTCGCCCGGCGCCGGCGCGAACTCGCTTCGATACCAGGACACCACCAGGCGCTCCGGTACTTTCCGGGCCGCGGACAAAGGCCGGAATTCGAAGCGATATGCGCCGGGCAGCTTCATCGGCATGCTGTCAACCACGCCGGTGACCACCGTGGTCCCGCGGTCCGTGGAGGGGGCCAGGCGGTCGTCCAGCCGCTGGTCGACCGCCGCAATTGCCAACGCGAATCCCAGCGCAAAAACGAAAACGGCCTGGCGCTGAAAAACCCAGACACCAACGAGCAACCCGGACAGCAACGGGAAAACCGCGGACCCAGGCCAAAGCACCATCAGGCCGAGCAGGTTGCCGGCCAGTAAGGAAAATGCGACCAGCAGCACTGTCAACGGCGTCCTGGAACGGAGATAATCCCGAGAGCCCTGATCTTAATCAGGCATCTTTGCCAACGCATGAGCCATTTCTGCTATGCCACGCCGGTTTTTCAAACGAATTTCACCGAAATACAAAGACATCAAGGAAGCGTGGTACCTGCGCCCTTTCCAGGCACTGATCCATGACCCGGCGCTTTGGGCCACCCATCGAAAGGCCGTGGTCCCGGCGGTGGCGCTGGGCATTTTCGTGGCGTTCATTCCTCTGCCCATACACCCGCTGCTCACGGCTGGCGGCGCCATTTTGATGCGGGTGAACCTGCCGATCGCCCTGGTTGTAGTCTGGATCAATAACCCGCTGACGATCGCGCCGATATACTATTCTGGTTATGTGCTGGGGTCGTTTTTGCTTGGCCAGCCGCCGCCGGCAACCACGGACTGGCAGGTCCTGATTGCTGAAGGCCTGTGGCCAATGTTGGCCGGCCTGCTGTGCCTGGGGTCGCTGCTGGCGTTGCTGAGCTATTTTGGCCTGAACGCGTTCTGGCGCTGGTCGATGGCCTCGCGTTTGAAACGGCGCCGCAAAGCAACCTGATTATTCGCTGAGCCCTTCTTGCAAGCGGCCGTCGCGAAGGGTCATGACCCGGCTCATGCGACGCGCTATGGCCAGGTCGTGGGTGACCAGGACCAGGCTGGTCATCAATTCCTGGTTCAACTCGAGCAGCAGGGAAAATACCCGCTCGCCGGTCCGCCCATCCAGGTTCCCGGTGGGTTCGTCCGCCAGCAGAATCCGCGGCCGGCTGACCAGCGCCCTGGCAACCGCCGCGCGCTGGCGTTCACCGCCGGAGAGCGCGCCAGGACGATGGTCCAGCCGCTCGCCGAGACCAACCCGCTGCAGGAGTTCGCGCGCCGCGTTGCGCGCTTTGGCCGGCGGCTCCCGGCGTATCAGCAGCGGCATCGCCACATTTTCCAGCGCACTGAATTCCGGCAACAAATGGTGAAACTGGTAAACGAAGCCGACCGCAGCGTTGCGCAGATCGCCTTTTTCGGCATCATTCAATTCGGTCATATTGTGGCCGGCAATGCTGACGGTGCCGGAACTCGGCGCATCCAGCCCGCCGAGTAATTGCAGCAGGGTGGTCTTGCCGGAACCCGATGCGCCGACGATCGCGACCGTCTCACCCGCCGCCACCTTGAAATCGATACCGCGCAATACTTCCACTGTCTTGTGGCCCTGGCGGAAGTTCTTTACCAGGCCCCGGCATTCGAGTACCGGGGTACTGCTGTCGGTCTCCGACCGGCCTTCACTCATATCGCAACACCTCAGCGGGCTGAATCCGGGCCGCTCTCCAGGCCGGGTACAAGGTCGACAAAAATGACAGGCCGAGAGCGGTCGTACAAATCCTTATCAGGTCGGTTACATGCACGCGCGCGGGCAGATCACCGATGAAATACACATCCGCGGCCAGCAGATCGGTCTTCAGCAGGGTTTCCACACCCTGGATCAGGTATTCGAGGTTGACCGCGATCAGGATGCCAAGAAGCAGCCCGCCCAAGGTACCCAGAACACCGATCAGGACGCCCTGCACCATGAATACCTTCATCACACTGAACGATCGTGCGCCCATGGTCCGCAAAATGGAAATATCGCCTTGCTTGTCCCTGACCACCATAACCAGCGTCGATACGATGTTGAACGCGGCAACGCCCATGATCAGGAGCAGGATCGCGAACATCATCGACTTGGTAATCTGGATGGAGCGAAAAAAATTGGCATGGCTGCGGGTCCAGTCGGAAATGTACATGGCGCCATCGAGGCGCGGGGCCACATCGCGGACGACCTCCGGCGCGATCAGCGGGTCGATGATGCTGAGACGGACGCCGCTTACCCGTTCGCCCAGTTGATAAAGCCGGGCCGCATCGCTCATGTGGATGAAAGCCTGATTGCGGTCGTACTCGTACATGCCGGCATGAAAAATTCCGCTGACCCGGAATCTTCTCACAGGCGGAATCACGCCGGCCGGTGTCACGCGGCCGCGGGGGATGACCATGATCACGTGGTCGCCCACCTCGGTTGCCAGGTGTCGCGCAAGATCGCTGCCGAGCACGATCCGGTAACTGCCCGCCTGCAGGTCGTCCAGGCTTCCTTGCACCAGCAAGTTCGCCACGGCGGACACTTCCCGCTCACGCTCCGGCACGATTCCCCTGACCAGCACGCCGCTGACCTGGTCAGCGCCGACCAGCATCGCCTCGCCTTCTATGAACGGCGCCGCCGAGCGCACGCGCGGATCCTGTTCGACCAGGGTAATGGCGCTCTCCCAGTCATCGAGTCCCTGCTCACCGCCGGATACGGTCGCGTGCGCCGTCATCGACAGAATGCGGCTGCGCAGCTCTTCCTCAAAGCCGTTCATGACCGACAGCACAACGATCAGCACCGCGACTCCCAGTGCGATCCCGAGCATGGAGATCATCGAGATAAACGAAATAAAGCGGTTGCCGCCGTGCGAGCGGATATACCGCAGACCAATAAAATACTCATACCGGAGCTGGAGCTTGGGACGCGAGCTAGTCATAGCGCAACGCCTCGGCTGGCTCGACCCTGGCGGCGCGGCGGGCCGGGAAAACGGTTGCCAGTGTCGACAACACCAGGGCGGCCGCGGCAATAAACAGCACATCGGCGGTATGCAGATCGGATGGCAACTGGCTGATGTAGTAAACATCCGAGGGCATGACCTGGAAACCGAACCAGGCCTCCAGTCTTGGCATGATGACGCCAACATTGAGGGCCAGGACTACGCCGAGCGCGACTCCGCTCAGCGCCCCGACCCAACCGATTACCAGGCCCTGGATCATGAAAATCCTGACCACGGATTCGGCTCTCAGCCCCAGCGTGCGCAGGATCGCGATCTCCGCTCGCTTGTCGGTCACCACCATCATCAAGGTAGCGACTATGTTGAAAACGGCAACCGCGACCACCAGCAGCAAAATAATGCTCATCATGGTTTTTTCGATGCGAATTGCGCGGAAGTAACTGGCGTTCTCCACGGTCCAGTCGCTGAACCGGTAGCGGTCGGCGCTGGCCAGACTGCCGGCGAAGGTTTTTATCCCGGCCGGTGCGGCAAACACATCGTCAAATTGCAGCCGTATGCCAGTGACCGAATCACCGAGCCCGACCAGCCTTGCCGCATCGTCAATATTGACCAGCGCCAGTGATCCATCGTGTTCCTGGATGCCGGCTTCAAAAATCCCGCTGACCGTAAAACGACTTATTCTGGGCCTGATGTCACCTGCGGCGAGACCGGTTCGCGGCACCAGCAAATTCACCCGGTCGCCGACATCGACGCCGAGGCGCAATGCCAGCAAGCGCCCAAGCACGATGTTGTTGCCAGCAGTATTCAGGTTGTCCAGGGATCCCCGCAGCATGAAGCTGTCGATCCGGTCCACGGTCTTTTCCAGCCGCGGGTTTATCCCACGCACCAGCGCGCCGTTCAGCTTCGAACCATTTGCCAGCATCCCCTGCAACTGCACGTAGGGAGCCGCGCCAACCACATTCTGCTGCTGCTGCGCGCTGGCGATGAGTTCCCGCCAATCGCTGATACCGCCGCGAGCGGCCGCCACCGTCGCATGAGAGGTCATCGACAACAGGCGGCCGCGCAACTCGTTTTCGAATCCGTTCATGATCGACAGCACGACGATCAGGGCGGCGACGCCAAGCGCTACGCCGATCAGGGAGGCCAGCGTGATAAACGAAACAAAGCTGTTTTGTTGCCTGGTGCGCAAATAACGCAGACCAATGAAAATTTCCAATGGTTGGAACATGGCCCGCGATTAAATCACAATGGCGCAGTTCTGAATAACGCGGCCCATCGATAGCCCGGCGCGGAGCCGCCTCCTCACCTCCGCCACTGTAGGAAACCGCCACCCGGCGATTGCCGCCCGATACCGGTCAATCTCCTCAAAACTGGTGGAAAGCAATGATATTTCACGCATTTTTTTTCTCTGGCCACAGTGTTATATTCGCGCACAGGGACTCAAGGAGAGACGCCATGAACAAACGGACGATTGTACTCGCCACTTTACTTGGACTTGGCATGGCCGGCCCGCTCATTATGGCCACCGCGGTTTCCGCAGAAACTATCGCCCAGTCTGCAACCGGTCCCGGCCGCGGCATGAGCATGGAACAGGTGGAAACCCGTTACGGCACACCGAGCTACCGATACGCATCCGTTGGCGACCCGCCGATCACCCGCTGGGAGTACGCAGACTTTGTGGTTTATTTTGAGTACCGCTACGTCATCCATTCGGTCTCGAAGAAAAAATCCGGCTGAGCCGCGGAACACCAGCCATTCGAGCCTGCAAGCTGCGCCGCCGGGCGCGGCGGGATGAGCGTTGCCCTGTCCGGCCGTTTGCCAGCGGAATGGGAACCGCAGTCCGGCATCATGCTGACCTGGCCACGTCAGGACGGGGATTTTGCCCGTGCCGGCAACGACCGGTTGCGCGGTGCCGAGGTCTCTTTGCTGAAAATTGCGGCGCTTGCCAGCCGGCATAAACGCGTACTGCTGATTATAGAAGACCAGGGCATGGCAGCCCGGCTGAGCGTCCTGATCGACGAAGCCGGCGGCTCTGCCGGCAGAGTCAACTTCATCGAGGCGCCTGCCGATGACATCTGGGCCAGGGATCACGGCCCGGTGACCATTATTCAACAGGGCCGCCCGCTGCTATTGAATTTTCGTTTCGACGGCTGGGGGAAAAAATTTCCGGCAAGCCAGGATAACGCGATTAACGAGGTGGTGCACGCTGCCAGTGGCTTTGGCAACGCCGAAATGCTGACCGTGGACCAGGTGCTGGAAGGCGGCGCTATCGAGACGGACGGCGAGGGAACCCTGATCAGCACCCGGCGCTGGCTGCAGCGTTGCTGCCCGGACCGCCAACTTTTAATGAATTACATTAAATTTATCTCACAACTTTTTGATATTCAACATTTTATTATCTTGCAGGATGGGGAAATACACGGCGACGACAGCGATGGCCATGTGGATATGCTGGTCCGGTTCGCAGATGCGGAGACCCTGCTGTACCAATCCTGCGACCAGCCAGATGATCCTCATTATCAAAGCCTGCAAGCCCTGGGGAACGAGTTGCGAGAACTGCGTCGTAAAGACGGACAAGCCTTTGTTGTGCACCCGCTACCCTTTCCAGGCAAAATAACCGGGCCGCACGGAAACCGCCTGCCCGCCAGTTATGCAAATTTTCTGCTCACCGATACGCACGTCCTGGTCCCCGGATTCGGGTGTCCGGCTGACCAGGAAGCGCGCGAACTGATCTCTCGCTGTTTCCCGGACCGGCAGGCGGTCAGCATCGACTGTCTGCCATTGATTATCGAAGGTGGCGGATTGCACTGTGCAGCAATGCAATTGCCTGCCGGATTGCTAGACCGGCCGGAGAACCCGCAATGAATAACGGTAAACATTTGCCGGTCGGCCTGGTCCAGCATGCCTGCACCGCCAGCCGGGAAGAGAATCTTGAGCGCAGTCAGCGCGGTATCCGGCAGGCGGCGGCAGATGGCGCCAGGCTGGTGCTGTTGCAGGAACTGCATACCTCGGTCTATTTTTGCCAGACAGTGGATAGCCGGGTCTTTGAGATGGCTGAAACTGTGCCGGGCCCAACCAGCGACCTCCTGGGGAACCTCGCCAAAGAACTGGGCATCGTCATCGTCGGCTCGGTCTTTGAAAAGTGCGCAGCCGGTCTTTTCCACAACACTGCCGTGGTTTTGAACCCCGATGGAACACTGGCTGGAAATTACCGGAAAACCCATATTCCGGACGACCCGGGGTATGCAGAGAAATTCTATTTCACGCCAGGCGATCTCGGTATCCACGCGATCGAAACGCCAGTGGGCCGTCTTGGCGTCCTGGTGTGCTGGGATCAGTGGTATCCGGAAGCGGCCAGGCTGATGGCGCTGGATGGAGCGCAACTGCTGCTCTATCCCTCGGCGATCGGCTGGGACGCCAGTGACCAAGCGGACGAAAAAGAGCGTCAGCTGGAAGCATGGGTTACGGTTCAACGTGGCCACGCGATAGCCAATCAGTTGCCGCTCCTTTGCTGCAACCGGCCGGGTACAGAATGGGCAGCAGACGATTCGGGTTCAAACATCGAATTCTGGGGCTCCAGTTTTGTCTGCGGTCCGCAGGGCGAGATGCTCGCCCGCGCAGCCAATGCCGATCAGGTGCTGTTGGCCAATGTGGATCTCGGCCGCAACGAAGAACTCGACCGCGTCTGGCCCTTTTTCCGCGACCGGCGAACCGATTTGTACGGAGATCTTGTGAAACGCCGCCGGGTACACAAGTAGGGCCCATCAAACTCCCCCGCTCGGCCTGCCCGGCCTGTGCAATAATCGCCAGCCCCAGCACTGGTTTGGATCGCATTGCCGTGAGCGATGGAAAGACATACAGCGATATTTTCTCCCCACAACTACCGGCATTGCCTGCCTCGGTAGTTCGCTGGGGCCGTCTTTATGGGGCGGCGCCGGCGCTGGCAATCAGTGCCGCTGCCGATAAGCACGGCAAACCGGTCATCGTGGTTTGCAATAGCGCGGCCGAAGCGGCGAAGCTCTGTGACGAGCTCCGGTTTTTTGCCCCGCCGGACTTGCCGGTCAGTCAGTTCCCCGACTGGGAAACCCTGCCATACGATGTATTTTCGCCGCACCAGGACATTGTTTCGGAACGCCTCGCGACGCTTCTGCAAATCCCCAGCCTGGAGCGCGCTGTAATCGTCGTGCCCATCGCCACGCTGATGCAGCGCCTGGCGACACCCGCGTGGGTACGCGGGCGATCCTTGCTGCTCGAAAAGGGGCAGCAACTGGAGCTCGGCAGCTTGCAACAAGAGCTGGTTGCGGCCGGTTACCGGCGCGTGCCGCAGGTATTCGAACACGGCGAGTTTGCGATACGCGGTTCACTGGTCGACCTGTTTCCGATGGGCGGCCATTCTCCATTGCGGATAGACCTGCTCGATGACGAAATCGACACCTTGCGCTACTTCAATGCAGAGACGCAACGATCCGCGGAAAGCGTGAACCGGGTGCGGTTGTTGCCGGCGCGCGAATTTCCGCTGGACGAAAACGGCATACGGTTTTTTCGGCGACGTTTTCGGCAGCGGTTCGAAGGCGACCCCAGCGCCAGCCAGCTATATCAGGAAGTTTCGAAGGGCAATGCGCCGGGCGGCACCGAGTACTATTTGCCATTGTTTCACGAACAAATGAGTTCCCTGCTGAATTATCTGCCTGCCGGGTCCCTGGCCATCCTGCCAGCGGATCTCGACGCTGCGCTGGGCGCGGCGTGGAGCGAAATCGTCGACAGATACGAACAGCGGCGTCACGATACCGCGCGCCCCATCCTCAGACCCGATGAAATCTGCTGCCCGCCGGAAGAACTCCAGGAACTTTTCCAGGCGATGCCACGTATCGTCTGGCAACCATTCGAATGGCCGGGTGCAGACCCGGGCAATTGGCATTTTGCGAGCAACAAACCACCGGCGCTGAACCTCGACCCCAGGGCCGTGGAGCCGGCCGCGGCATTGCAGCGCTACCTCGCATCCTTCTCTGGGCGCATCCTGTTCGCGGCCGAATCGGCGGGCAGGCGGGAAACCTTGATCGAGATACTCGCCGGCCACGGCATCAGCCTGCCGGCTTGCGAGAACTGGCAGGCATTCATCGCCTCCAGCCAGAAACTGGCGGTCACGGTGGCGCCGGTCCAGCAGGGCCTGCAACTTCAACAGCCGGCACTGGCTTTGATTGCCGAAGACCAGCTTTTCGGTGAACGGGTGCGGCAAAGCCGCCGCCGGCGACGGGCCGCGCGCGATCCCGAACAGATCATTCGCGAGTTGACCGATCTGCAGACAGGGTCCCCGGTGGTGCACGAAGATTACGGTGTCGGGCGCTATCTCGGGCTGGTGACAAAAACCATCGACCAGACACCCTTGGAAATGCTGGTCCTCGAATACGCCGGCGGCGACAAACTCTACGTCCCCGTCCATGCCTTGCGACTGATCAGCCGTTATACCGGCGGGTCACCGGATTCCGCCCCTTTGCACCGGCTCGGCGGCAACCAATGGCAAAGAATCCGCCAGAAGGCGCGTGAGCGCATCCACGATGTCGCTGCCGAGCTGCTCGAACTTTATGCGACCCGCGAATCCCGAACCGGCCATCGATGCGAATACGATGAGCGCGACTATCGCGCATTTTCCGCCGAATTCCCATTCGAGGAAACCGCCGACCAGGAGCAGGCGATCGTCGAGGTCCTGCGCGACCTGCGCGATGGCAAACCGATGGACAGGGTGGTCTGCGGCGATGTCGGTTTTGGCAAGACCGAGGTCGCGTTGCGCGCCACTTTTGCCGCGATCAGCGGCGGCCGCCAGGTCGCCTTGCTGGTCCCGACGACCTTGCTTGCACAACAGCACTACCAGACTTTTTGCGATCGTTTTGCCGACTGGCCGGTCAAGGTTGAAATGCTGTCACGATTCAGGAAAGGCAAGCAGGCCAGGGAAATCATCGCCGAACTGAAAAGCGGCATCGTCGATATCGTGATCGGCACGCATCGCCTGCTCCAGCCAGAAGTCGCTTTTGCCAATCTGGGCCTGGTCATTATCGATGAGGAACAACGTTTCGGCGTGCGCCACAAGGAACGGCTCAAGTCCCTGCGCGCTGAAGTCGATGTGCTGACCCTGACTGCCACGCCAATCCCGCGCACGCTGAACATGGCCATCGGCGGGTTGCGGGAAATGTCGCTGATCGCAACACCGCCCGCCGAGCGGCACGCGATCAAGACTTTTGTCAGTCAATGGGATGACGCGCTGATCAAGGAAGCCTGTATGCGAGAAGTACGCCGCGGCGGGCAGATCTTTTTTGTCCACAATGAAATCCGGACGATTGAAAATATGGCGGCAAGGCTCGCCCGGCTGCTCCCCGATCTCAGCATTCGGATCGGCCACGGCCAGATGCGTGAAATAGAACTGGAACAGGTCATGCTCGATTTCTACCACCAGCGTTTCAGCCTGTTGCTGTGCACGACCATCATCGAAAGCGGTCTCGACTTGCCCGCCGCCAACACCATCGTCATCAATCGCGCGGATAAGCTTGGCCTGGCCCAGTTACACCAGTTGCGGGGCCGCGTGGGCCGTTCCCATCATCGTGCCTACGCCTACCTGATCGCCCCGCCCCTCTCGACGATTAGCGGTGATGCCGCGCGGCGGCTGGAAGCCATCGAATCGCTGGAAGAGCTGGGCGCCGGCTTCACGCTGGCCACCCACGATCTGGAAATCCGGGGCGCCGGGGAACTGCTCGGAGAGGAACAAAGCGGACAAATTCACGAACTGGGCTTTTCGCTATACATGGACATGCTGAAAAAAGCGGTCCATGCGATGCGCTCCGGGCAAGCGCTTTCAGCGGACGAGAATGCCAATCCGGGCATCGAAGCGGAACTGCGCGTGGCCGCGCTGATCCCCGAAGATTACCTGCCCGATGTCCACTTGCGGCTGATCCTTTACAAGCGCATCGCCAACGCGGACAGCGAGGAGGCTCTGCGGGAACTTCAGGTCGAAATGATCGATCGCTTCGGCCTGCTGCCAGCACCAAGCAAAGCGCTGTTCCGGCTGGCAAGAGTCAAATTGCGCGCCCAGGCATTGGGGATTCGCAGACTCGAAGCGACCGCGAAAAGCGGCAGTCTCTGGTTTTCCGGCAAAACGCCGGTTGAGCCGCTGACGCTGATCCAGCTAATCCGCAAGGAACCATCCCGTTATCGTCTTGACGGCCAGGACCGTCTGCGCTTCACGGTCGACATGCCCGACGAGGAAAGCCGTTTTGCGGAGCTTGAAGCCATTTTGTCTTTGTTGGCAGCCTGATTGCTGCGCACGCGATCGTGGCTGCACGCGCTTCGGCTATCGATTCAAGGCTGATTTGGCCATAATAACCAGCATGCAGCATGCAAAGTCCTATCGGTCGCGCACACCAACACTGATCACACTGGCTTTATGTTTGACGATCCCCGTCCTGGCGTTCGGCCAGGCTCAAAAAAACGATCCGCAGGCATCGGAACCCATCGAATATCCACCTCGGTACCAGGTTGAGCTTGTTGTTTTCAGACAGCTTGATCCGGCGCCAGGGAACGAGCAATTCGCCCCGCCATACGATCGGTTTGCCACCGCTTCGCTGGCTGAACTCGACGCCTTGTTGTCAGGGATCGGCGATCCTGATGGCTTCGCCTGGACAGATCCCGCTGCCATTACGGACCCGCTGTCGGTTCCGCCCGGCAACGATGAAGACGACGCACGGTTCACCGGCGGAGATCTGGCAATCGGAAAATCCGGCAGGCTTGCGGCGGGCCTCGATGAAGCCGAAGAACCGAAACCTGGAAGAGAACTGCAGATCATCGAAAATAAAGAACAATGGCAACTTGCAGATGTCGTCGAGCGCATCAACAATTCGAGGGATTTCCAGCTATTGGCTTATCAAGTCTGGCAGCAAGATGGCGTCCTGTTCGATGAAGCAGAGCCTTTCGTATTGCCAACCCTAAACAATGACGAGGGCTTGCTCGAGGGCACTGCGACTTTGAGCCTGAGCCGTTTTTTGCATTTGTTGGTGGAAATCGACTGGTTGCCGCGGGAAATGAATGAGGGTTTCGCACTGTACCCGGGACTTGCCGGCCTGATTGCAAGACCGACCCCGTATTCGATCAGGGAAAGCCGCCTGATGCAGCGCGGCGTTATCCATTATTTCGATCACCCGCTGTTTGGCGTCGTCGCGCTGATCACCCGGGTCGAAGAAGCCGAGCCGGAACTGGATGAAGACGGTAACCCGGTCGATGCCGCGGCGGTCGCTAGTTCTTGAACAGGCGGGTCAATATGCGTCTGCCTCCGCGGGAGATCGCCTCGTCGAGCGCGTCTCTGGCCTCTTCTAACGCCTGTCCGGGGACAGTCCCCGGGGCTGGCGATGCGTTAACCACCCCGACACTGATACTGACATAATGGTGAACCGCCGAATGCGGGTGGTGTATGCACAAGCGACTGACCTGGTCGACAAAACGCTGGCCAAGCTGCGCACACTGACTCTCGTCCATGTTCCTGGCCATGGCGACCAGAATTTCATTCTCGAAGCGGCCGGCCAGATCGCTTGAACGCCTGGCGACCGCTTTCACGGCACTGCCAATCTGCCGCAAGCAGGCATCGGCCGCCTGGCGGCCAAAGGTCTTGCTGTACTCGCCAAACTCGTCAATCTGGATCAGAAACAGCGCAACCGTCCCTTTGTCCCGAATAGCGCTGCCCCACTCACGGTTCAGGATGCGCTCAAAATAGCGACGCTGATACAAGCCGGTCAAACGGTCGTTACGGATCGCCGATTCAAAATCGGCCGACGCGAGGTTCTCGCTGGCAAGCTCCGGATCGTGGATCTCGCGTATATAGACCACGATATGGGAAACCTTGTTACTGCGGGTCTCTATGCAACTGATATGCATCGCGCCATGAATCGCGCGGCCATCCGGCCTGACCCCGCTGATCAGTTTATCGGTCGACGAATCGCTGCCCAGGCAACGCTCACAATCGGCAACGATATCCGTATCCGCGAAAATACCGGCGAATTCATCCAGGCCGTTGTGCTGAAAACCGGATTTTGGCACGCCGGTCAGCCTGGCTAGTTCGTCATTGACAAATACGACCGGCCGCTCGTCTGAGCTCACATCGATAACCATTACGCCTTGGCCGCTGGCGTCGATCACTGCCTCCAGCGCGGTAACGGTGAGTTGCTTCACCCGGCTGCTCCAGACTTCAGGTTCAAAATCAGCCCGCCAGAAACTGCTGCAAAAGTTGCATAAATATTGCCATTCCCTCGGCTTTTGTCACTTCGATTTCCATATGGATACTCCCGCTGCCGATGCCCGCCGCCTGGTTTACGACAATCCCGCAACAAGCATAAGCGACCCCGATTTCCCTGGCCAGCGCCGCCTCGGGCATGCCGGTCATCCCGACGATATCGCAACCATCCCGTTTGAGCCTTTTGATCTCCGCAGCCGTTTCCAGCCGGGGACCTTGCACCACGCCATGGATGCCATCGGGAATTATCCCTATGCCTGCAGTCGATGCCGCGGCGCATAATCGCTGTCTCAGTTCCTCATCATAAGGCGGCGAAAACTCTATATGCTGCAGATCCTGCCCGGCGCCATCGAAAAAGGTCTGATCCCGCCCGTGCGTGTAGTCGATCAGGTCGTCCGGGATAATCAGGCTTCCGCTGACGCAACGCTCGCTGATGCCACCGACGGCATTGACCGCGAGTACCCGCTCCACCCCGGCATGCTGGAAAGCCCAGAGATTGGCTCGATAATTAATCAGGTGAGGCGCGATGCTTTGTCCCTTACCGTGGCGAGCCATGAAGATGACCGGCTCGCCGAAAAGCTGCCCATGCACCAGGCGATTCGACGGTTCACCATAAGGGGTCGTTTCACTGCTCGCACGAGATCGCTCGAATCCCGGCAGATTGTCCATCGCTGAACTGCCAATAATGCCCAGGGCGCTCACGAAATCCTCCGGCTGTCCGATGTGTTGTTGCTGCCCGCTGTATTTTTCTCAGGCGTCCAGCCTCAGCCCGGGTTGAGTCTCGGTACGGCTGATCATCGCTGTCGCTTCCTGCCAGCGCTCGCTGGCAAAAAGCTCATCGCGGGTCACGCAGTTTTGCCCGTGCAACCGGGTCAGGCGCAACGCGCTGACGGGATTGTCATACACTGACAGTTCTTCCACAACTCCAATTGCGCCGCGACGATCGTTACAAACCAGGACCATGTCCGCACCGGCAGCCAACGCGGCGCGCGCGCGATCTGGCAGACCGCCAACCCCGGCCGCGCCTTGCATGCATAGATCGTCAGCAAACACGACGCCGTTAAATTGCAGTTTCCCCCTGAGTTCGTCGTTGATCCAGTAGCTCGAAAAAGACGCGGGCAGCAAATCCATCCGCGGATACACGACATGCGCAGTCATGACCGCGGCCAGACCGCGATCTGTCAGTTTTTGGTAGGGAAGAATATCCTCGAGTACATCGCCATATTCGCGCCGGTCCCGCGGCAATGCCAGGTGCGAGTCGGCGCTGACCGCTCCGTGACCCGGCCAGTGTTTGCCCACAGCCGCCATGCCCGCAGATTTCATCGCGCGCATATAGGCGCCGGCAAGTTCGGCTACGCGGTTCGGGTCGCTGTGAAACGAACGGTCGCCAATCACCTCCGACAGACCCCAGTCGAGATCGAGGACCGGCGCAAACGAAAGATCGACGCCACAGGCCCTGAGCTCGGCTGCCATAACCCAGCCACAACTTTCTGCCAGCAACAGCCCCTGTTTCCGGTCCAGATCGGATTGCCTGCCCACCAGGTGCGCGGCCGGCAAGCCAGTCAAGTCCTTGCGGAACCTTTGTACCCGGCCGCCTTCCTGATCGACTGCGATCAGCAACGCCGGGGTTCGCAAACTGTGAATGTCACCGCCCAGGATTTGCAACTGATCGGGGTCCAGGTAATTCCGGCTGAACAAAATTACTCCGCCAACCAGCGGATGGACCAACAGGTCGCGATCCTCGGCGGTCAACTCGGGACCTTCGATATCCAGCATCAGCGGGCCCAGCGTCACAGCTTTTTCTCCCCGGGAATGGTTGCTACCGCCTTACAAACAACGCGATCGCCTCCGCATGACTGGTGTGCGGAAACATGTCCATGATTCCTGTCGCCTTGAAATCATATCCCATTTGCACCAGGCTGGCGGCATCGCGCGCAAGGCTGGCGGGGTTACACGAAACATAGACGATACGCTGAGCCCCTACAGACGGCAGGAACGGAATAATCTGACCGGCTCCGCTGCGCGGCGGATCGAGTACCACGCAAGGGTACTGGCCGGTCATCCATGGCTCTTCGGCTGATGGAAAAAACAAATCGGCCGGCAGAAATTCCGCATTAGTGATCTGGTTGCGGATCGCGTTGCCGTGGGCGCGTTCGACCAGGCCCATGTCTCCTTCGATGCCGGTTACGCCGGCGCAGTGCCGGGCCAGCGCCAGGCTGAAATTACCAAGACCGCAAAAAAGATCGAGCGCCTGCTCGTTATCGCGTGGCGACAACAACTCGAGCGCCAGCTCGATCATTTTCTCGTTGAGCGCCCCGTTTACCTGGATAAAATCGACCGGCGAAAATTCCAGTTCCAGGTCGAAAGCCGGCAGGCGGTAACGCAACGGGTCTTGCCCCTCGATCAGGGCCTGCACGCTGTCGAGACCACCTTCCTGCAGGTAAAACCGCACTTGGTAGCGCTCGGCAAATTGTCTCAGTGCTTCGAGATCGTCCGGTTCTGGCGGATCGAGGACACGAAGAACCAGCGCCGTGGCATTATCCGCAACCGCCACTTCTATTTGCGGAATCCGCTCGCAGATGCTGAGCCCGTCGATTAACTGGCACAGCGGGCCAATCAGCCGCCCGACATTGCCCGCGAGAATTTCACAGCCGTCCATGTCGGCGACATAGGATTTGTAGACCTCGCGAAAGCCGACCAGCACCCTGCCCTTACCGGCGACTTTCTTGACCCCCAGCCTGGCGCGACGGCGGTAACCCCACCGTGGACCGGACAAAGGCTCAAGCCAGCGTTCCGGCTCCAGCTCGTGTTCGGCGAGAATTTCACGATACCAGCCCTGTTTGAGCACGATCTGCTGCTGAGCGTCTATATGCTGCATCGTGCAACCGCCGCAGTTGCCGAAATGCGGGCAACGCGGCTCGACCCGGTGCTCCGAAGGTCTGAGCAGTTCGACAATTTCCGCTTCGTCGAATCCGCGCCGGCGGCGCCGGCGCTTGAAAGTGACTCGTTCGCCCGGTAGCGTATGGTGCACCCTGGCCGACCGGCCAGGGACATCGGCTACACCACGCCCCTTGTGGTCGAGGCGAATAATATCAGCGGTTTGCTCGGGACGAGACGCCAGACCACGGCTCATGGGTGCTTGCCGTTCGCTTGCCAGGCGCTCAGGAATTCGCTCAGATGCGGATGGCCGGATTCCGCCAGTTCCTTTGCCAGCAACTCGTGCTCCCTGGCGAGCTTTGCGCCGTCGATGCGTCCCCTGATCATCTCAAACTGCAGATAAACGAGATAAGTATTGAGTACATCGGCCTCACAATAATGACGGATTTTAACGATCCCGCCATCGACAAAACATGGCCAGACCTGGTCCCCGCTCATCCCCAGTTTACCGGGAAAGCCTAGCATCAGCGCGATATCCTGCAACGGGGCACGGCCCCTGGGCTGGTACCCGGAAATGACATCCATCAGATCGGTATGCCGCCAATGAAAACGGCTTTGGTAATTATTCCAGCGGAAACTCTGGTCGTCGTCGCCGGTTTCCCAGTACCTGGGTGCACTCACGCCGTGCAGCAAACTGCGATAATGCAGGATCGGCAAATCGAACCCACCGCCATTCCATGACACGATTGTCGGTGTGAATCGTTCTATGCCGTCGAAAAAACGCGTAATGATCTCTTTTTCGTCTGAGTCTTCTTCACCCAGGCTCCATACCCTGAAACCCGAACGGTTGCGCATAGCGACCGCAATGGCCACGACCCGGTGTTGATGCAGAGGCAAAAATTCACTACCGGATTTTTCCACCTGCCGGTGAAACATCGCCTGCGCGATCTCTTCGTCTCCCAGGCCATCGAGACTGAATAGCCGGCGACCCAGATCGACGTCCGGCACAGTCTCGATATCGAACACCAGGCAATCAAGCATTTGAGATTCCCGGCGCCTGGTAATCCGGGTCTTTCATCAGGACCGCCATCGCCAGCACCATGCCGTCTTGATCGCTCAGGGAAACAAAGCCACCGCCTATACCCAGGCGCCGGCAAACCGCAAGACCCCGCACTGAAAAAACAATCTCAGGCTTACCCCGCGCATCCTGAACGATGCCGACATCGCGTATCCATACACCATGGGAAAAACCGGTGCCCATCGCTTTGACAACCGCTTCCTTGCCGGCAAAACGCATGGCCAGAAAACGGGCCTTGCGTTTGACTTTGAGGAACTGCTTTTTTTCTTCCGGCAACAACAGGCGATCGACAAAGCGTTCACCGAAGCGGCGATAAACATGCTCCACCCGTTGCGTATTCAACAAATCGGTTCCGATACCGAAAATCATCGGTGGCGGGCTTCCATCATCAGGTGTTTCATTTCTGAAACCGCAGTGCCAAGACCATCGAAAACGGCCCGGGCAATTATCGAGTGGCCGATATTCAATTCGGCAAGTTCTTTGATCGCCGCTACCGGCACAACATTGTGATAATGCAGACCGTGACCTGCATGCACCGACAGACCCATACTGGCCGCCTGCGCCGCCGCGGTAACCAGTCGTTGCAACTCCCCGGGCCTGGCTTCTTCGCCGCTATCCGCGTAGGTCCCGGTATGCAACTCAACGACTTCAGCGCCGACTTCCAGCGCCGCTTCTATCTGCCGTTGATCAGGATCGATAAACAGCGAGGTCCTGATACCATAACCGCGCAGGCGCGCACACGCATCCTTGATCAATGCCACTTGGGCGCACACATCAAGGCCCCCTTCCGTGGTCAGTTCCTCGCGCCGCTCGGGCACCAGGCAACAGTCGGCCGGCCTCGTCCGTTCGGCGATATCCAGCATTTCTTCGGTCGCCGCCATTTCCAGGTTCATGCGGGTCTGCAGCACGCCTTTGAGGTTATCGAGGTCCTGATCCTGGATATGCCGCCGGTCTTCGCGCAAATGCAAAGTAATGCTGTCCGCCCCCGCCTGCTCCGCCATCAACGCGGCATAAACCGGGTCTGGATAGCGGGTGCCGCGCGCCTGGCGCAAAGTCGCCACATGATCGATATTGACGCCAAGCAGAATGCCGCGCAGGTTTTTGTCACTGGTACTTACCATGAGCGCATAGAATACAGTATCTGCCTCGATTTCAGCGGTTTATCACCGAGGTAATAATCCAGCGTATGGCGCAGGAGGCGCCTTGCATCTTGCAGGCTGCGCGCATCCGTGAGGTCCTCTCTGGCCAGTGACAACAACGAACGACCAGCGTAACTGGCCGAATTTTCCGCCACCGAAAGTTGCGGCCCGCGCTCAACCTGGTATGTGTATTGGCGGCTCGCATCAACCTGGTGACTGTCACCGGCGGTCTGCTCCAGATTCAAGCCATAACCCAGGCATTCCAACAGTCTTTTTTCGAATATTCTCAGGGCGCGGGATTGATTTTCACCCTGGTCCAGACGCTCCAGCGTGGCGTGGTATATCGCAAACAATTCCGGGTGAGGATCGTGTTTCTGGGTAAGGCGGAGCAGAAGTTCGTTCAGGTAATAGCCGGAAAACAATACTGACCCGGTTAATGCAAAGGCCTCGCCGGCAGCCTCTACCGAATTCAAGGTCTTCATTTCACTGCGCCCGGACCAGGAAACCAGCAATGGCCGAAATGGCTGGAGCAACGCCCCCTGACCGCCGCGCCTGGAGCGGATACCCCGTGCGACCAGGCTAACCCGGCCAAATTCAGCGGTCAGCAAATCGGCAATTCGACTGCTGTCCCGGTATGGCCTTTGGTGTAGTACAAACGCAGCATTCAGTTGCCCGCGCCGTCCAATACTCACTACAACTCATACCCCATGCTTTTGAGCGCCATTTCATTGTCCGCCCATTTTTCCTTGACCTTGACCCACAGTTCCAGGTGTACCGGTTCCCCGACAAAGCGCTTCAGGTCCTTGCGTGCCGCTTCGCCGATTTTTTTCATCATACTGCCTTTGGCCCCGATCACTATTTTCTTCTGTCCGGCCCGCGCTACCCAGACCAGGGCGGAAATTACATATCCCTTGCCGCCTTTTTCAAAGCGCTCGATCTGCACGGTCGTTCCGTAGGGCACTTCCTCCTGCAACATCAGCATCAACTTTTCGCGAATAATTTCCGCGGCCCGGAATTCGCGACTGCGATCGGTAAGCTGCGAACTGTCGAACAAAGCTGGAGATATCGGCAGCCTTGGCAGAATTTCGGCGCTGAGGCTGTCCAGGCCGATCGATTTCCTCGCCGACACTGGTACGATGGCGATGAAATCCGCTTTCTTGCTGAGCATCGCAATGAATGGCAGCAGCTGCCGCTTGTCCCGAACCTGGTCGATCTTGTTGATGACCAGAATAACGTCCCGATCGCGGCTTTGCAGAATTTCCAGCACCCGCTGATCCTTTTCATTCCAGCGTAAAGCTTCGGTCATGAACAAAACCAGGTCAGCGTCGTCCAGCCCGGCTATCGCCGCTTGGTTCATCAGCCGGTTCAGATAGCTGGAGTCGTTGCGGTGCAGACCGGGCGTGTCGACCAGGATCAACTGCGCATCCGATCGGGTGACAATCCCCAAAATGCGGTGCCTTGTGGTTTGCGCCTTCGGCGTTACGATGCTGATCTTTTGGCCGACCAGGCGGTTGAGCAACGTCGACTTGCCGACATTGGGCCGGCCTACCAGCGCAACGAACCCACAACGAAATTCTTTAGCCATGATCGATTTTTTCCAGGACATTCGCTGCCGCGCGCTGTTCGGCGCGCCGCCTGTTGCTACCCGTGCCAGATTCCGCCAGGCCGAGATCTGCAGCATTGCAACTGACCCGGAAAGTCTGCTCGTGCGCCTGTCCCATTGTCTCCGTTATCTGGTAAACGGGCAACGCCAACCCTCTCGATTGCAAATACTCCTGCAGGCGAGTCTTGGGATCTTTTAGTTCGCCGGTCGACCCATCCACCATGCGCTGATAAAAAAGCGAATCGACGATTTCTTCAACCGCATCCAACCCGCCATCGAGATATATTGCGCCAAACAAAGCTTCCAGGCTGTCTGCGAGTATGGAATCCCGCCTTATACCTCCTGATTTCAATTCGCCCGAGCCCAGTCTGAGCTGTGCGCCAAGATCCAGTTCCACGGCGATTTCAGCCAGCGTTTCTCTGCGCACCAACGCCGCGCGCCGGCGCGTCAGCTCTCCTTCACTGGCCCCTGCAAAAAAATGATAGAGATTTTTTGCCACCAAAAAACCGAGTATCGCATCGCCAAGATACTCGAGCCGCTCATTGTTGTGACCACCCGCGCTGCGGTGGGTCACCGCAGCCAGAAACAGGCTGGCGTCAGAAAAGCGGTAATTGAATGTCTGGGCTAACCATTTGGCCGGCAGATCCGCCGCCTGTATCACCGCACGATCTCTACTGTCTTGCTGAAATCCACGACAAAATTAATATTCGCAATATATGGCGCTTTGTGCGCGTATTTTACCTGCAATATATAGCCACCGGTGTCGCTCTTGCTCAGATGAATATCCTGAACGCGAATAATCGATACGGCTTCGACGTCAAAACGTCTCTGGATAGAACGCCTCAACATCCCCAGTTCCACCGACGTGCCATCGAATTCTTTCTTGGCGCCATCAAGGACCGATACGATTTTCATGTATTCCAGGTACACAGGCGTCAGGCGGAGACCTGCGAAAACCAGCATGCCCGCCAGCATCCCAATCACCAGGAACCCAAGAAAGGTCATTCCATTTTGTTTGTTACGCATGACTCTCTCCTGTTGGTAACGACTATTTTATTTTCTCGCCTACGCGATGCCAAAGCGGTCCATCCTCCGGGAAATTCCAGTTCATCCAGATACTGACCGCCCTGCCGACCAACTGCGATTCGGGGATCGCGCCGACACCCGGAAACCGGCTGTCCCTGCTGTTGTTGCGATTGTCTCCCATGACAAAATAATGCCCCTCCGGAACCTGCCATTCGCCTTCACGGCTGTATCGTTGGGGCACCAGGAGCAATTCATGCTCGATATCGCCAATCGACTCCACCACCAGGTTAGCCTGGTAGCCAAATTCCCGGTAGGCGCCACGCATATTTGTCGGCATCAGGTCGCCGTTGATATACAGCCGGTTTGCTCTATACGCAATACGATCGCCCGGCAGACCAACGACGCGCTTGATGTAATTCGTATTTGGCTTCGCCGGCAGACGGAATACCACCACATCCCCACGCTCGGGTTCATCGATTTCGACTATCTTCTTGTTTATCACTGGCAGACGTATGCCGTACGCGTACTTGTTCACAAAAATAAAATCGCCATCGAGCAAGGTCGGCATCATCGAATCGGAAGGAATCCGGAACGGTTCGAAAAGGAAAGACCGGACCAGCAGGACGACAAGGATGACCGGGAAAAAAGTACGGCAATATTCGACCAGTGTCGGCTCGTTCGCCGACTCATCGACGGCTGCCCGCCTGGACCGTAAAACCAGCACGTCAAATAGCCAGACGACGCCGGTAAACAGCGTGGCAATCGACAAAATCAGGGCAAAATCAAAAACCATCTAAGCAACCTCTGCGTGATTCCGGGGCAGTATTGGCTATTTCTTCTCCACCTGCAATACTGCGAGAAAAGCTTCCTGCGGGACTTCCACCGAACCGATCTGCTTCATTCTCCGCTTGCCGGCCTTCTGTTTTTCCAGCAATTTACGCTTGCGGCTGATGTCTCCACCGTAGCATTTTGCGGTCACGTTCTTTCTCAGCGCGCGGATCGACGCACTGGCGATTATCTTGTTCCCGATCGATGCCTGCACGGCGAAATCGAACATTTGCCGAGGCAGAAGTTTGCGCATCTTGTCCACCACTGCCCGGCCTCGCCGATAGGCGGCATCGCGGTGCACGATAACCGACAGCGCATCGACACATTCCTTGTTGATCTTGATGTCCAGCTTGACCAGTGGTGCAACCTGAAACCTCGCAAACTGATAATCAAACGACGCATATCCCCGGCTGACAGATTTCAGCCGATCGAAAAAATCCAGCACCACCTCAGCCAGCGGCAATTCGTAACCCAGTGAAATCTGGTTACCGAGGTATTGCATGCGGGTCTGTACGCCCCGCTTTTCGATACAAAGTTTAATCACCGCGCCGACATGGTCCGGCGGCACCAGTATGGTTGCTTCAATAATCGGTTCGCGAATCTCGCTGACGAGGTTACTTTCAGGCAAGCGGGCCGGATTATCGATACGCAAGGTTTCCCCTGCGCTGGTGAGTACTTCGTAAATAACTGTAGGCGCGGTCGTTATCAGGCTCAGATCGTATTCGCGTTCCAGCCGTTCCTGGATGATCTCCATATGCAGCATGCCGAGAAACCCGCAACGGAAACCGAACCCGAGGGCGCTTGAGTTTTCCGGCTCGTAATGCAGCGCGGAATCGTTAAGGGCGAGTTTTTCGAGCGCATCGCGAAAATTCCCGTAATCGTCTGATAAAATCGGGAACAAGCCCGCAAAAACCCGCGGCTGCACCTTTTTGAAACCCACCAGCGGCTCCGCACAGGGGTTTTTCTCCAGCGTCAGCGTGTCACCGACCGGAGCCCCGTGCACTTCCTTGATGCCGGCGATGACATAGCCAACTTCACCCGGTCCAAGTTCGTCGGTGTCCGACATTTTCGGCGTAAACCGGCCGATTCGATCCAACTGGTGGCTTCTGCCGGTCGACATGACCTTGAACTTGTCTTTTTTTCTCAACACGCCGTTGACGATGCGCACCAGCGAGACGACGCCAACATAATTATCGAACCAGGAATCGATAATCAGCGCCTGCAATGGCGCTTCCGGGTCGCCGCCGGGTGGCGGCACCCTCACCAGCAATTGTTCCAGCACCTCGCGCACGCCGGCACCGGTCTTTGCGCTGATTTGCAGCGCGTCACTGGCCTCGATGCCGATAATCTCCTCGATTTCCCGGATAACCCGCTCCGGTTCGGCCGATGGCAAATCCAGCTTGTTGAGCACCGGCACGACCTCAAGACCCTGCTCTACCGCGGTATAACAATTGGCGACGCTCTGGGCCTCGACACCCTGTGCAGCATCGACCACCAGCAAAGCGCCTTCACAGGCCGACAGCGATCGCGAGACCTCATAGGAAAAATCCACATGGCCGGGCGTATCGATAAAATTCAGCAGGTATTCCTGACCATCGTCGGCCAGGTAATTCAGGGAAACCGCCTGCGCCTTGATGGTTATGCCGCGCTCCCGCTCCAGATCCATGGAATCCAGGACCTGGTCGGCCATTTCACGGTCATCGAGCGCGCCACAGATCTGGATAAACCGATCCGCGAGGGTGGACTTGCCGTGGTCAATATGCGCGATGATGGAAAAATTACGGATGCGCTCGCGATCCATGCTGAAGAACGCTCCAATAGGGCAACAGTCGGGGATTATAAACGCTGGTGGCCATACCTGCTCGAATACGCGTTATTTAGCGGTGGCGACGCAGGCTTTGCGCGACCAGGTCCGGGTCTAGATGCCCTTCGCAAAGGATTTCTCCGTGGCAAAGCAACACCGGTATACGCGTGCCAAAACGGTGCATCAACTCGGCATCGCCGGCGATATCGACGACCCTGATGCTGGCTTGGTGGGCCTGTAACAGCGGCTCCAGCCGAGCCAGCATCTGGTCGCAAAGGCCGCAGGCCTTGCCGCTATACAAGACCAGTTCCACGCCCATGTCAGCCCGGATTATTCATGAATAAGCCGAGCTAGGATTCCAGGATGACCGGCTGAAACCGGCGGCTGCGCGCGATCCGCTCCCTGAAGACATGCAATAAGACGAAACTGGCGAGCAAGGCAAGACCGCCGAGCAATAGCGCGGGACCATCGCCGCCCAGTAAATCGCCGATCAGCGCACCGGCAATCAAGGCAAGCAATGGCAGCAAGTACATCAGGCACGCGGCGCCAAGCAACGCCCCCTCGGAAATGCCAAGCTGGACCTGATCGCCCACGCTGATACCAGCGGACACCGGTACGCGCAACTGAAACAACCGGTCGCCAAGCAGCCTGCTGAGCAAGCCGCCTCCGCAACCCTTACCCTCGGCGCAGCGTGCACACCCCGCACGAGATTCACAACTGACCCAGGCAAACGGGCCGGCGATACGCACCACGCAGCCGCTTTCCCTGATCATCGGTTCATGGCCGAACCTGTTACTACCGAACTGGCGATATCGCGAACGGTAACCGGCGGGACTTCGCCGATGGCGGTTACCAGGTGCTCCTTGACCAGCAACGAGTACGCATTGGCTGCGCCCAGCCTGGATGGTCCGCTGCGCGGTTTCTCATCCGGCCCCGGCTTTTCCACGAAGACCGAAACCGACGCCAGGCCATCGCTAAAGAGCATGTGGACGACCGGCTGGCTTGCCTGCGGCTGAGCGTCCAGCCTATACATTGCCAGGACGAAGCCCGCGGGCAGATTGCCGGCCCGCCAGGCCTGTACCACATCGCCCCGCGTTTCCTTCTCCTGACGCTCTGGATAGCTCCAGCGATAACCGGTGGCATCTATGCCGGACTGCACGGCAGCTTCCGGAATTTCATCCGGAAACTCGATACTGGCAAACCTCATCTGTTCGATAATCTGCCCCTGGCCACCACGTACCTGAGAGATCAGCGGCAGACCGGTCTGCTCGTCCAGCCACAACCGGTACCCATATCGAAAATGATCCTTGGGGCTGACATCGACAATCACGACGGCACGGTTTAACACGCTCTTGCCGGTTTTTACGCTGAGCAAATAGTTTTGCAACACCTCGTCGCTGAGCGCAGGGATTGCACCCAGCAATGGCTGGTGCCCGCTTCTTTGCTCCACGACCACCGACTCCGAATCGGGGAAAAAACAGACGACCTTTTCGCCACTGGAAATAATTTCACGGCCAATGCCATCCAGTGCTATCAGCCTTTCTACGGCATGGCCATCGTGTACCCGGTGGATGACTTTCATCGGGTCGACCTTGCCGTCACGCAGGCGAACGAAAACGCCCTGATAATTCAGGGTGTTTAATGCGTGATCCATTTTGCGCAGCCAGTCAACGGCTTCTTCGGCCGGCGCCGCAAACGGCAACAGACACAGCAATACCAGCCATTGAATCCTGCGCATCCTGATCATCGACCCGAACTCTCATCCTTTGGCTCCGCCCCCGAGCCTGCCTGCTCGTTAATACCGGCGGTAGCATCCTCCTGGCCGATGATCTCATACAGGACATTTCGCCGAACCGGGGATGGCGAAAACTCGCTGTGATCCATCAGGTAACCCGCCAGCCTTGCCGACACGCGCGGCTCTCGGGTGATCGAACCGGAATCGGGCGGCACCGTGTAACTGGGCACAGCCGTCTCGGCGATAGCCGGCGAACCATTCCCCTGCGACCAACCCGCACCCGGCAGGTTGACGATCGCCAGCGCCGCAACACTGGCCGCGATCGCAAAACCGAGCAGCGGCCGGATCAATTTGTGATTGCCAATGCGCGGCCCGCCCTGGTGTGCAGCCTCGCCATCCAATTCAGTGTTTACCCGGTCGGCCAGGCCGAGCGCCAGCAAATCGTGTTTACCCGCGCGCATCGCGTTACCGATCAGCGCGTAACGGCCGAATTTCCCGCGGCTGACCGGATCGAGGCATAGCCGGGCAAGCAGCGAAGGCTGCTCCCGGGATGCCAGTTCATCATCGATTAGCGCCGACAATCGATCGCCGGCCAATTCCTTGGTTTGCATGTCTTTTTTGATCCGTTTTTCGTTCATTGTTCAATCCAGCAAAGGCCTGATCTTCTTGTCGATCGCCTCACGGGCCCTGAATATCCTCGATCGTACCGTGCCCACCGGGCACTCCATGGTTTGTGCGATCTCCTGGTAACTCATCCCTTCCACGTCTCGGAGTAAGACGACCTCCCTGAATTCATCAGGGAGCGATGTGATGGCTCGGAGAACCTCCCTGTCAGGGATTCTTTCCATCAGGCGCTCTTCGAAAGCAGGGGTTGAGACTTCTTTGGGGATCGATTCCGGGTCCTCGATTGAAAAACGCAAGCTGCTCTTTTTGAGCCAATCCCGATAGAGATTGTGCGCTATTTTCAATAACCAGGACTTAAGCGAGAAATCAGGGTTATATGAGGAGCGGTAACGAAAGGCGCGGAGAAAGGTCTCCTGGGTGAGATCCTCGGCCGTTTGCGGGTCTTCACAAAGGTGATACAAGAAGCGGTAGATGTCTTTCAAAAAATGCGCAGCCTTCTTCTCGAAGTTTCTTTCAGTCATTATCTTCAATAAATACCGTTCGTCGGGAAAGATCAAGGTCGGTCGGGAATAATTCACGTCATTTTGCAGTAGTTTTATTAAGGAGAAGTATGAAAATGGAAACGGACGAGTGTAAACAATTAGAGTCGATCATCGATCTCTATCTGGACGGACAGCTCAGCTCGGAGTCCCGATCTGCACTGGAACGACATCTTTCCAACTGCCCGCTCTGCCTTCGGAAATTGGAAGGTCGACGGATGTTGGTGAAACGGATCCACCAGGCGGGATGGAATGTGGAAGTCCCGCCCCATCTGGCCGCGAAAACACTCGAGAGTGCCCGGGGTGAGCTCCAATCACTGTCTCACTCCTATCGCAAGTGGATGGGTCTGGCCGCAGCCCTGTTGCTGGTGATTATGGTGAGCTTTTGGTTCTATACGCAGCCTCTGACCTGGAAGGCAGGCCAGATC